>CAYYNI010000019.1:0-19177 GCA_964472765.1 uncultured Thermotogaceae bacterium
GGTTTCAGAAATCAACCCAATAACGTTTCCTGGAGTAAATATCTGGCATCAAAGGGTTTTGCGGTGGTTTCTATTGATTATAGATACGGTATCAACAACAACATGGAGGATATTCTCAAAGATTATTCGGATGCTTTGGAATTTGTGAGAACCCGGGCGAAGTCATTACGATTGGACAGCTCAAAAATGGCTTTAATGGGATTGTCAGCGGGCGGGCATTTGGCTCTTTTGTATGCTGCCTATTATTCCTCAAAACAAACAAATGTGGACGCTGAAGAAAGAGCCGCCCGAATGAAAGGCATTCAAACGGTGGTAGCTTTCTATTCCCCTTCAGATTTGAATGACATCTTCGAGAAGGATAACAAGTCGTTGTTTGCCAGATTTGCGACCATCACTACCCTGAAAGGCCTTCCGGACAACAGTAATGACGTTTATCGCTATTATTCGCCCATTTATTGGGTCAGTCACAAAATGCCTCCGGTGTTTATGGCCCATGGAAAGGAAGATGATGTGGTTCCGTTCTCTTCTTCCGTTAAATTGGCGAGAAAATTGAAGGAATGTTCGGTTGACTACAAATTTTACGTCCATAAAAAGGGAAACCATGCTTTTGAATTCGTTCTGAAAGATTTTCAAACGATTAGGATTCTGGAAAGTACCATTAATTTTTTAAAAAGCAAATTGTCTGACAAGGAAAATTTCAAACCTGATTCTGAGAATAAAGGAGGATAGAATGCGCGTAGATTTTCAATATGAAAGGGGCAAGATTAAATACCTTTCAGGCTATATTTTTAAAGGAAAGCATTACCGATGCAATTATTTAAGATACGATACAAGATATCCGAAAGCAAGAGACGGGACGAAGGTCGTTGAAGTGTACAATTTTCAACCCAAGGGGGATGTGAGGGCATCTGCAATCATTATGCAGGGCCTAGGTAGCCGAAATGTAAAGTTTTTGTTGTGGATGGCGACTCATCTTTCGTCGGCTGGGATCAGTTCTTCGGTTATCATTCCTCCTGGCAATTACACCAGGGTTGAGGATAAATCAGTCAGCGGTAAAAATTATTTGTGGCCGGATTTAAATTTGATGGTGCCGGCGTGGGAGCATGCCGTGGTAGATGTGATGACCACCATTGATTTACTTCAGCAAGAAGGTCTTTGGCTTGAAAACAACTGTCTTGTGGGGTACTGTTTGGGCGGGATGGTTTCATGTATCGTTTCAGCTATCGAAAAGCGCATCAAAGAAACCATCATGGTAGCAACCGGTGGCCATATGGGGATGATCATGCATGAATCCAGGGCAACCAAATTTGCAAGAAAACTCATGGCAAATGGCTACGGTCACGATTATTACCTGAACGATCAGAAACGCTTATACAAAACCTATGACGAGCAAATGCCTCGAATTAACCGAATGACTCTCAAAGAAATGATCAACAGCGAAGAAATCCATCCCCTTTTGAAAATTGACCCTTTGGCTTATGCGCATTTATTGCAGCAATCGCATACCACCATTATCGATGCCTTTTTCGATGAAACCCTTCCCAGGGCAACTCGAAAGCTCTTGTTTGAACAACTTGAGGATGCCAAAAAATACATTACCCCGTTCAGTCATGGAACCTGGCTCCCCTTTGAATACCTGCTTTCGCTGTATATTCTCCATCGGATGAAAGTCAATGACAGAAAAGCCAAAAAAATGCTCCTACGAAACGAAAAACCTGAAGACCTGACCAATGAGGACTTTCTCAGTAAAGTCTTTCGTAAAATTGGATTTTAAGAGCAGCCCCATCCGGTCTTGAATGCTGAAACCTCATTGAATGAGATAAAAAACCGTTACGCCTCTGTCAATGAGGATTTGTATAGCTTGCATATCGGGTGAATCCGGAGACAAATCCAGCAGATTATTTCGGATGTCCAGATAATCCCCTGCGTCTAAACCGCTGTTTTCTAACAGCGGGTCGATACTTTCAATTTGATTGTTGATCAGCCAAACGCTTCTCAGGTTTATTAAAGGCACAATGGGCGAAAGATCGCTGATCTGATTATAGCCGCAATTTAGATAAGTCAAATCAACCAGGTTATGAATCGGTGACAAGTCTTGGACCTGGGCATCGGCGAAATCCAGTGTTTTTAGTTGAATTAATTGTTCAACTGGCGATAGGTCAGCAACTTGGGTTTGATAAAAGCGCAACGATTCCAGCTGGGTCAGATTTTGCAGCGAAGACAAATCGGTGATCGGATTGATTGAACAATTGAACAGCCTGATCAAGCGTAAATCCGCAATGGGGCTTAAGTTAGCAATATTATTCTGTTTGATGTTCAAACGTTGAAGATTGACCAGATGCTGAATCCCTTCCAACGACAAAATGCCTTTATTTTCAGCATCAATTTCAGTGATTCCGGCTACATGGGCAGGGAAAATGGATCCTGTAGGTTCGCCGGTAAATCCCTGAGCTTGACGGATGGCATTTTCAAGGCTGGGATCTTCGAAAAGAATCGGTTGGATAACGGGGTCTGTCCATTTTTGAAGTTCCCCCAGCCAACAGTCTGTTAGAGTTCTCGTATGGGTTCCATCAGAGCTTTGTCTGCTGATCATCGCTGATAGAGCCGTTTTTTGAAAATTCGCAAACACAAAAGTAGCCTCATAAGTAAAGAGGGAGTTCTCAGCCGTTTGAGTGGTATTCACCAGACGCAGTTGGTTCTCAATAATGTGACCCTCCATCAACAGATTAGTGAACCCGATGACTTCTGTGGCTTGAGCACTGTGAACTGTAACGGTGGCCATACACGTTTCGCTGGCCTGTGCAATTTCCATTTGTGTGGTATATGTTCCTTCCCCCCGCCGGCTATAAAGCAGTTCACCTTTCCAGATGCCAACTAGGTCGATTGAGGTCATGGGGATACGCCCTCCGCCTTTTTGACCTACACAGCTCATCATTGTCATAAGAAATAAGGCGATTAAAGCGACTAACACTAACCATTTTGTTATTTTTCCCATTGATGATCCCTCCCATTCTCGCTTTATTGTACCAATTTCAAGGCGTGAATCCAACAAAAGACAGAAAATGAATGCTTTGTCAAGATGAGCCATCTTCGAGTGTGATCATGATAAGATAATAGGAAAAGAGAACAGGAGGTAATGATGACAACTAAAAAAAAGATAGCGATTTTTGCTTTATTGTTTCTACTCATAGCTTTTTCAGGTTTTGTAGCCTGGGCAAACAACGCCATGGCTGCACAGGCCAAGGCCATAGATGCCATGAAGGGGACGACAACGGTTCAGGTCAACTATGAAGATTCATTGATTGCTTTTGTACCCTTGGGCCAGATTCATCAAGGAATGATTTTCTATCCCGGAGCCAAGGTTGCCCCGCAAGCTTATGCCCCCATCGCCATTGAATTGGCAAAGGAAGGGATTCTGACTGTAATTGTCCCGATGCCTTTAAATTTAGCGATTTTGGGGTCTAATAAGGCTTTAAAGGTCATGGAAAAATTCTCTCAGATTTCAAGATGGACCCTTTCGGGACACTCTCTGGGGGGGGCTATGGCATGCAAATTTGCAGCCGATAATCCCGGAAAGGTTGATAAATTGATCTTATTGGGGGCCTATAATTCTGAAAATTGGGATTTATCGCAGACAGACCTTTCAGTGTTATCCGTCAGCGCATCAAACGATGGGTTGAGTACGCCAGAGAAAGTGAATAAAAATCGGGAATATCTGCCATCGGATACGGTTTATTTCCAAATTGAAGGTGGCAATCACGCACAATTCGGGGATTACGGCGAACAAATAGGAGATGGGAAAGCCGAAATCAGCGGTTCGGAGCAGATCGAAATAACGGTGACACAGATATTGGCATTTTTGGAGGGATAAGATGAACGAAAGAAAACCAAAGGAGATGATTTGTGCCGGTGAGGTCCTATTCGATATGATTTCCGTTGATGCGGGAAAAAGCTTGGCGGAAAGTACACAGTTCAAAAAGCGAATGGGTGGCTCGCCTTTTAACGTATGTTGCGGTTTGGCAAGGCTGGGTGAACAGTGTTCCTTTTTCACTCAGATTGGTGATGACAGTTTTGGGAAGTCAGTTGGTGCTTATCTAAAGGATCATCATATCGATACCAAAAACACGTTCATAAAAGACGGGGCAAACACCTCGTTGGCCTTCGCCGGCGTAGATAGATTCGGAAGAGCGGATTATGAGTTTTACAGGGATCATACAGCCGATGTAACCATCGGCTTGGATAAAGTGGACCGGGTTGATTTGAGCGACTGCTCCATTTTTCATTTCGGTTCTTTGGCCATTGTGGATGAACCGGGTGCTCAAACCTATTTGAAACTCTTTGAAAGGGCATTTTCCTATCCGCTTTTAAAATCTTTCGATCCCAATGTCAGACCTTTTTATATTCATAATCGGGAACACTATATTAACCAAGTATTGGACATCATTCGTTCAGTAGAGGTGCTGAAACTCTCCGATGAGGATTTATACTATATCAGCGGTGAAAACGATCCGGCGAAAGCTTTGAACAGTTTGCCGGTAAATCCGCAAAGAATGGAGTTTGTTACCTTGGGAGAAAATGGCTGTTTAATCCATCTGGGCCAACGTACGAAAAGGATAGAGGGGTATCGAGTGGATGTAACAGACACGGTGGGATGTGGAGATGCCTTCATGGCAGGGGTTTTGAAAGTGATCAATCAAGCCAGCGCATTTGATGGGCACGATCCTTTTGCTTTGATGGAAAAAGCCGCCCGTTTTGCCGTTGCGTGTTCTGCCATTGTTGCCATGCGTGACGGGGCGGCAGATTCCATGCCCACAGAAAAGGAAGTGAATGCTTTCATCGCAGAGCGTGAAAAATAACGGATGTACAAAACGGGAGAAACATAGACCCCTCACTTTTTGATTTTATAGATCAAGGCTCCGATGATGGCTGTAAAGGGAGCAGTTAAAACCAACCCGAAACTGCCGATGATTGTTTTGAAAATCTCCGATGAGAAATAATTAATATTCAGCATAGCCAGCGTGTTGACCCCTTGTGCCATGAATGTCATGAGAAGTGTCAGGTATCCGCCTGCATAGGCAAACAGTAACGTAGTGCTCATGGTACCTACCACCGCCCTGCCCACATTGAATCCGGAAAAAATGAGGTCTTTTAAAGAGATTTCGGGGTGCTTGTCCACCACTTCTTTCATGGAGGCGGCGATGTCCATTCCAATATCCATGACAGCGCCAGAACTGCCAATAAAAACGCTGGCCAAAAAAAGCTTGTTAATGTTTAAATGGGCGAATCCTGAATTTAAAAGCGTTTCTGAGAAAGGAAGAACAGACCCGTTGATAATGAAAGGCTTTGAAAACAACTGAGAAAGGACTAGGGTGATCAAAACACCAGAACCCGAACCTAAGAATGCCACGATTCCTTTTCTTTCAAATCCCCCTACGAGAAAGATAATGACAGCCGTGAGTCCCAATACGATGAGAAAAGCCAGAAAGACGGGATCATATCCTTGAAGAAACAAGGGGATCATGATTTTCCATACCACAAGAAGGGATGTTGAAAAGGAAAGAACCGTTTTAATTCCGGTCCAACCGGCGAAGATAATGAGCAACCCGATAAAAATGAGAAACAGAAAGCCTTCTGTTCCCAATCGGTAAAAGTCAACCACATTTAATATCAATTCTTCATCGTCCTTTTCATACAGTTCCACATAAACTTGATCACCTGTTTTCAAAAACTTGTCCAATTCCATCTTTCCGATCAGGTGATTATGGGTTTGTAAAACGGTTCCTTTAAAAGGCCCCTTTGTGATTTGAATATCGGCAAATTGCGTTCCCTGACGGATAATTCCGTATTGGCCAACTTGGGAGTTATCCACGGTTAAAACAGTACCGACAGTGTACTGGTACATCTTTGAACCATTGTAGGGATTCGGGATGAAAAACAGAACAACGTTAGATACCACTAGAATCAAAATAAAGATGATCTCTGCTTTTGTAATCTCTGTTTTGAAATGGTCTTTCAGATGATGATGAAAAGGCAGCTTTTTTTGCCCGTCATTTTTTAACATTTGCAACACCTCTTAAAAAAAGCCACCCTCAGGTGGCTTTTTTGATGATAATCGTTTATTTGAGTAAAGCGAAAAGATTCTTGGCTATGTCTGTGTTATCGTAGTAACCGCCAAACAGTTCTTGTCCAACTCCCATGGCGTAAGTGACAACCGGAACGCCGGTATGTGCATACGTTGTCCAGCCCAGTCCGGATTTTTGGTTCAAAATATGGGTACAGGTCATGGCGATGGGGTTGTAACCGCCGTAAAGCAGATAGATTTCTTCATCATTTTCTACTCCGTTGACGAATGCATCAAAGGCATTTCTCAGTTGCTTTTCTTCATAGGCTGACAGGATCATGTCGGGATTTGCGGCACTTGATGATTCAAGGTAAAGCCCAAAGGCTTTTTCAACTTCCGGCATTAATTCGACTTCAAAGCTGTTCAGTGTTCCTGCGTTTTTCAATTCGTACAACCTGTTGGTGAAGATATCGTAAGATTCCGATTGATACCGGATGAGTTCCGGGTTGGAATTATATTTTGTTCCGGCAAATCCGATGGTGAGTCCCCCTGTTTCATGGTCTCCTGTGATAATAATCAGGGTTTCGTTGGGGTGTTTGTTGTAGAAGGTAATGGCTTCTTTCACGGCTTTGTCAAAGTCAAGGGTGTCTTTGATGGAAGCTGCGGCATCGTTGGCGTGACATGCCCAGTCTATTTTTCCGCCTTCGACCATGATGAAGAATCCATTGTCGTTGTCCAGATAGTTGATGGCGGTTCTTGTGATGTCGGCCAAATCGAATGTCTCCTGTTCATCCATCGCATATTGCATGGCGGAACTGCTGTCTAAATTTTCGTTGATAACCCATACTTTGTCATAATCGGCGGTCTTGGCCATGGCATCAAATCTCTCATTTTCACTTTGGGTCTGAATAACATGATAACCGTTGGTAAGGGCATAATCGAAGATATTTTCCTGATCGTTCTTCTTCCCATTGGGGTATCGGACTGAACCGCCACCGAAAAAATCGAATCCGCTTTCCACTAACTGTTTGGAAATTTCATAATAACTGCTTCTTGAGGCTTGATGGGCGTAGAAAACAGCCGGCGTGGCATGGTCGATGGAGACGGATGAAATGATTCCAACTTTTCTTCCAAGGATCTTAGCTCTTTCTGCAAGGGTTTCCAAAACGGTGTTCAATGAGGGATCTAAACTGATGATACCGGAATTGGTTTTGTAACCGGTAGCCAATGCGGTTCCTGCAGCAGCTGAATCGGTGATAAATGCGTTCGCTGCATAAGTGGTGGTCATTCCCTGAACAGGGAAAGTCAGCATGTTCAGTTTTGGGACTTCGGCATTTCCCAGCGTGCTTTGATAGATTTGAGCAGCATTGGTCTGAGGAATTCCCATTCCGTCTCCAATGAACATAAAAATGTACTTGGGTCCTTGAGCCAAAATGACAGCGCTAAACAGCAAAACAAAAAGAACTGAAATCAATGCTTTTTTCATTTGAAAAACCTCCTGTTTGATGTGTGATCATTCAAGCGAAATATAAACGAAAAACATTAGCTGAAAACAAAATTACAATAAGTTTTGTTGATTGATGTTTTATGAGCAAATTCCAGGAGAATTTCTTCTTGTATGGTATAATTAAGGGGTATTTTCAGGAGGTTTTTATGGAAGAAACGTCGAATTCGATCAACAGATTTCTGATTACAATCGCATCCTTTGCCAGAGAATTGAACACGGCAAAAAACACAGTGGATATCTCCAAGGCAATCGAAAAGGTGATGGGGCGTTTTTTTTCCATAGAATCCAGTTTGTCTGCCGTTTATAAAGATGATCAGTGGCAAGTGATCAGGCTGGATGATAACTTCCCGCTCAGTGATTCGGAAATGGAGAATTATTTTTCACTTGCTTTGGAAAGAAAATCACCCAGTTTTTTTCCGCTGAATCAATCGAATTATTTAGTTATTTTACCTTCGGTCAAATCCGGAAGGGTTCTTTCAACCTTTTTTGGCTATGTAGGTGAAAATGAAAAAAGTTTTACCCAGGAATTTGAAACCATGTTTGGTTTCTTCAGTTTTTATTCCGGTATTGTACTGGAAAACCAGGGTTTACTCAATGAAATCAAGGATGCGGCAAAAGTACAAGAACAGTTGCGTTTTTATTTTGAGATGATGTTGAATTCGCTTGATGAGGGGATTTGCGTAGTAGATTCATCCGGTGAATTTGTGTTTAAAAATAAAAAATATCATGAAATCAATCCCGATGAACAGGTGGTTCAGCAGATCCGTACAATCGCCGCTGAGACTTTTTCACAGGATGCGGGACAAGCTTTGGAAATGGAATTCGATGCTGTTTTCTTTTCCTTCAATTCCGTTATTCTGACCGATGACGAGCAGGTGTTGATCCGGTTGGAGGATATTACCAACACCAAAGAGTTGGAGCGGATGAAAAAGATAGACCAGATGAAAACCGAATTTATCGCCAATATCTCTCATGAGCTCAGAACCCCTTTGTCTGCCATAAAGGCATATTCTGAAACTATTAACGATTCGGTAGAAGTCCTGGATCCGGATACTTTAAAAGAATTCATGGGGACGATTATTGATCAAAGCGATCATCTTACCTTTCTATTGGACCAGCTTCTGGATTTTTCAAACATGGAACGAGAGGATTTAAAACTGGAAAAAGATGATTTTGATATTGTTGAACTGATTAAAAAGGCCAAAGAAAGCAACAAAGAAAAGTATGAACAGTATGTGGTAATGATTCATCTGAATCTTCCTACAGAATGTGTAAAAGTCCATGCGGATGAAAAGCGCATTAAACAGGTTTTGATCAACCTGATTTCAAACGCTGTGAAATACTCGGATAAAAAGAAGGAGAAGAAAGAAGTAACCATTTCTTTGATTCTAAACGAGGAACATGTCACTGTCGAGATCAAAGACAATGGGATCGGTATCCCTAAGTCCGAATTGGAAAAGATTTTTACCAAATTTTACAGAATAGACAGCAGCTTGACTTATGAGGTAGAGGGAACAGGCCTAGGGCTGGCAATATGCCAAGAGATCATCCACGAGCACGGTAAAGAGATCAAGGTTGAAAGCACGGTAGGCGAGGGATCGATTTTCAGATTTGAACTGGATAAGTCGAAGGAATAGATGAATATGGACTTAAAAAAAACCATCCAGGAAATTGAAAGTCTGCCTTCTCCGGACTTTATTCTACAGAAGATTGTAGATACAGCCAACAATCCGGGTGCTTCTGCGAAGGATTTAAACGAAGTGGCTTCTAAAGATCCCGCTTTTGTCGCCAAGATTTTAAAAATTGCAAACTCGGCTTATTACGGGTTGCCCCGCAATGTCACCAAATTGACCGAAGCCATCATGATATTGGGTTTTAAAACGGTTCGAAACATGGCCATGAGTATTTTTACCGGAAAAGAGTTCTTCAAGTTCGAGAGTGGAAGAATGGACATGAAACAATTCTGGAAACATGCTGTGGTCGTGGCAACGGTCGGAGAACTTACTGCGGAGATCATTGGTTATTCAAACAAAGAGGAATTGTTTATGTGCGGTTTGATGCATGACATTGGTAAATCCGTTCAAGGCGTATTGTTTCCCAATCTGTTTGATTCCGTGATCGGTTTGGCCAGGGTAAAGAATCTCAGTTATTATCAGGCGGAGCAGTTGTTGGAAATACCGTCTCACGAAATATTTGCCGAGTTGCTGTTAGAAAAGTGGAATTTCCCTGAACTGGTTTTGATCACCGCTTCCAGGCATCATCGCCCACAAACCATCCAAAACTCCATCTATTCAGATCCGGTCAACATCATCACGTTGTCCACCTTTATAGCAGAGCGGTTCAAAATGGGTGATAATGGTGGCGGAAAGCCTATCGTATTACCAAAATATTGTTGGGATGAACTGGGACTGACACCAGTCATCTTTGATGAATTATTGAGTACGGTTGAAAAGAAGATTGAAAAAATCGAAGAATTTATGAATATTTAGGGAGGAAAATGATGAGAGTAGGAATTTTAACAGGTGGCGGGGATTGTCCCGGTTTAAACGCCGTTGTGAGAGGGATTGTTTCTTCTAAGCGATCGGATATGGAAATATTTGGTTTTATGAGAGGCTGGAATGGACCCCTTGAAGCGGATTACATTCCATTGAACAAAGAGGACGTGGAAGGAATTCATATTTTGGGAGGAACAATTCTGGGAACTTCCAGAACGAACCCTTTTAAGAAGGAAGAAGATACGAAAAAACTGTTTGAAAATCTTGATAAACTAAAAATTGATGCAGTGATCGCTATCGGGGGAGATGATACCCTGAGTGTGGCGGCCAAACTTTCATCCTATCATTTTCCGGTGGTTGGCGTGCCCAAGACCATCGACAACGATGTCTCCAATACCGATTACACCTTCGGATTTCATACAGCGGTGAACGTAGGGGCCGATGCCATTGACCGGTTACATTCAACGGCCAAATCCCATAACCGAGTTTTCTTTGTGGAAATCATGGGAAGAGAAGCCGGGTGGATTGCCCTTGAAGCCGGACTGGCATCCGGTGCACATTTGGTGTTGATTCCCGAATACCCCATGACCTTGGATGAGATTATGTCTGTAGTCGACAAGCGAATGGAACGTGGCGGATACTGTATTGTTGCAGTTGCAGAGGGTTTCAAACCCACAGAATTCGAAGATGAGCTCAACAAGCATAAAGCAGTGGATGCTTTTGGTCATGTGCAATTGGGTGGAATCGCCGAGTTTTTAACGGAAATTACCAAAGAAAGACGATCCTATGAAACTCGATCCGTTGTTTTGGGTCATTTGTTAAGAGGTGGAACGCCAACGGCTTTTGACCGAATTCTGGGAACACGATATGGTGTACACGCCATGGAACTGATTAAAAAACAGGATTATGGAAGGATGGTAGCCTTGTCTGGAAATGACATTGTTTCCGTCCCCATCGAATACGGCGTTGCCACTAAAAAATTGGTACCCTACGATTATTATAAATTGTGTACCCTTTTCTTCGGATAAGGAGGTGATCGTTTGAAGGGGAGTCACGCCTATGTATTATGGGCTATCGAAGTCATTGAAAATTTAATCTCAAAAGGAAAGGTCATCGATATACCCGAATATATACCCCATCAGTTGCTTGAGATTCAAGCGGGTGCTTTTGTTACGTTGCATATGGAAGATCAGACCTTAAGAGGTTGTATTGGAACCATCATGCCCACTCAGAAGAATTTGGCGTTGGAAATCAGGGAGAATGCCATTGCGGCTGCCACAAGAGATCCCAGGTTCAACGCCGTTTCTCCTGATGAGTTGGATCATATTGTTGTATCGGTAGACATTTTATCTCAACCGGTTGAATGTAAGAGTCTTGATGAATTAAATCCGAAAATATTCGGTGTCATCGTGGAAAGCGGTTATAAGAGAGGACTGCTACTGCCCGACTTAGAAGGGGTTGACACGGTAAACACACAGCTTGAGATTGCAAAAAGGAAGGCCGGTATTGGCAGTCATGAACCGGTTCAGATCTACAAGTTTGAAGTGAACAGGTACCATTAAGGAGGCATAAACTATGAGAGAAGCCCTCTTTTATGAAGAAATCGGAGGGTCTACGGTAAGATGCAATCTTTGTCCGCATCATTGTGAGATCGAAGAAGGGCATTGTGGTCTATGCAGAGTGCGTGTCAACAAAGGCGGGGTGTTGTATACTCTGACCTACGGCACCCTTTCATCCATCTCCAACGATCCCATTGAAAAGAAACCCCTTTACCATTTTCATCCCGGTACAATGATTTTGTCTGTGGGCTCATGGGGGTGCAACATGACTTGTCCGTGGTGTCAGAATTGGGAGATTGCCCACGAAAAACCTCAGGTTCAAAGGGTAAACCCGGACAGGCTTATCGATCTCACCCTGGATAGGGAGCTGGAGGGTATCGCTTACACGTATAATGAACCCATTGTATCCTTTGAATTTGTATTGGATACTTCAAGAATGGCCAGCTCGGATGGCCTGTACAATGTGATGGTCACCAATGGTTACATTGAAGAAGCACCTTTGAAACTGTTGTTGCAGACTATTCAAGCCATGAACATCGATTTGAAGGGATTCAATCCGAAATTCTATCAAAAAAGAACTTCAGGGGATCTTGAGACCATTAAAAAGAACATCAAAACCATCTCGGATGAAGGATTACATTTGGAATTAACGACCCTTATCATACCGGGAGAAAACGATTCACCGGCAGAGATGGAGGAAGAAGCGGCATGGATTGCATCTGTAAACGATGAGATTCCCCTTCATTTAACAAAATACTATCCGGCATACAAATTCAACAAACCCCCAACACCCGATCAAACCCTTCTGGATTTGTATTCAATTGCGACTAAGTACTTGAAATTCGTTTATATCGGCAATACCAATCTGAGCGAAGGCAGGGATACATATTGTCCTTCCTGCGGCAATCTGTTGATTAAACGTAACGGATATCATGTTGAAGTTGTGGGTATACAGGACAAAAAATGCACAAAATGTCAAACGGAAATCAAAATCAAATTATGAAGTTGTCGAAAAGCAGCCAGATCATGATTCTGGTTTTTGCTGCCCTGTTGCTGCTTTTTTCAGTATTGTTTTTTTTTAGAAGTAAACCCCAATACTGTTCTAAAGTGGATATTGCATTGGGGACAACGGTTAAGGTTGTTATCTCATCTCAAAAAGATCCCGGCTTGATCTTAGAGGCCGTTTTAAGGGAGTTTCACAGAATCGATCAAAAGTTTTCCGTTACTAACGAAAAGAGCATGATCTGGCGAATCAATCATAGTGCTGACCCGGTTCAAGTTGATGAAGAAACCGCTTTTGTTATTGAACGTTCCCTAGCCCTTGCCAGAGCCACCGAAGGTGCCTTCGATCCTGCATTGGGGAATTTGATATCTCTATGGGGATTTGATCGAATTTCGGATACTCAATTTCAACCGGCCATTCCTTCCAATGCTCAAATACAAGAGGCGTTGGAAAAAAGCGGGTATGAACATATCCGGCTGGAAAAAGACGTCGTTATTCTTGATAAGGGTGTAAAATTGGATCTGGGCGGCGTTGTCAAAGGCTATGCCATTGATCGGGGGATTTCAATAGCAAAGGAAATGGATCCGGATGCCACCGGGTACATCAACGCCGGCAGGGATATTGGTATCATTGGGCCAAAATTCGGTGGTGATTATTGGTCAATAGCGGTGCAAGATCCTAGGGGCGAAAGCGGAGAGTATATCGACCTGGTCTATTTAAAAAAAGGGACAATCGTGACTTCGGGCGATTACGAGCGCTTTTTTATTGTCGATGGGGTTCGTTACCATCACATCATTAATCCAAAAACCGGCTATCCCGTAAGAGATACCATATCCACCACCGTTATATCGCCTGATGCCATGGATGCGGATGCCTTATCAACGGCTGCTTTTGTTTTGGGATCAGAATTTTCAGCCATGTTATTGCCCGTATTAGGAGGGCAAGGGTTGTTTGTGGATTCAAAACAAGCGATTATTACCAGTGAAGGCTGGTCGTTTTTTAAGGAAAAACAATAATGCCTCATTTCAAGTTGAGTGTCCAACTCAATGCGTTGAAGCTGTTTAGAAAACGGGATTGGATCGTGTACTTGCTGCTTTTTATTTTGATGGGTGTCACAGTTTACACGGGTATGGCTACTTCGAAAGGTACGATGGTTACGGTTAGTATCAACTCTCAAGTGCGCTACCGCTTTTCTTTGCAGCAAGAGGGCCAACATGCAATCGAAGCTGACGGGAAAAAACTGATGGAGCTGTTGATTGTTGATTCGGATGCAAAAATCATCCATTCAGCATGCCCGCTTCACTTGTGTGAACGGGGAACTCTAAAGCAAACGGGTGCATTGGTGTGTGTGCCTCAAAAGGTCATCGTTGTCCTTGAGCAAAATGGTGAACCGGTTCAGATATCGGATGAATATGATTTGATTACAGGATAAGAGGAGAATGATGGTTGAGGACAAAGAACGGCTTTTTACATCGGCAAAGTTGACATTCTTATCCGTTTTAACGGCTCTTGCCATTAGCATTGGCGTTATAGAGTCCTTGGTTCCCCCGCCTGTTCCGGTGGCTGGGTTTAAATGGGGATTTTCCAACAGCGTGATGTTGGTGATTTTGCTGTTGCTGGGTAGAAAAGAAGCCCTAACCGCTGCTTGGATTAAAGTAGTTGTCGCATCGCTAATCACCGGAAGATTTTTAAGTCCGTCATTTTTTTTGGGATTAGGGGGTTCGCTGAGTTCTGTTTATCTCATGTCAATCCTGATGAAACGAAAATTTGGTTTAATAGCGGTGAGTGTATCTGGTTCTTTTGTCAGTAATCTGGTACAGCTGTTGCTGGCTGCGAGCCTTTTTGTAGGCTCCGTCAAGGTATTTTACATGGCCGGATACTTGATTTCGATTGGTGCTTTCACAGGGCTATTGAATGCGATCATTGCTTATGGGGGGGTAAAATGGTTGAAAACAATCGGTATTCTGTCATAATGGCTTCGCAATCGCCGAGGCGTAAGGAATTGATGAACAGGTTTCCTTTGGAAGTGAGCTATTACCCGCATCGACTTGTCAGTGAACAAACCGATGAAGGAGAAGGTAAAACCGAACAGGAAATTGTTGTGGAGATTGCTTTGAAAAAGCTCAGATCCATGTATTCGGGGTTTAAAAAACCGGAAACGGTCATTATCGCAGCAGATACCATGGTCTTTTACAACGGAAATGTTTTGGGAAAACCCGCATCTGTTCAGGAAGCCGAACAGATGCTTAAAATGCTGTCGGGACAATGGCATGAAGTTTATACGGGATGTGCTCTATCTATCAACGAACGATCCGGTAGAGAACATGAGATCAAATTCTGGGAGAAGACACGGGTCAAATTCAGAAAAGTTCCCCTGGAATTTATATCACTCTATTGTGCCAGCCAGAAGCCGCTTGACAAAGCAGGTGCATATGGAATTCAAGATGAAGGCGCTTTCTTGGTGGAAAAGATTGCGGGTGACTATTACAACGTAATGGGTTTACCTATCGGAAGGCTATGGGAGTTATTTTTGGATTTTGAGGTCATTCATTTATGATCATGCCCCGTGAAAAGCTTTTGAAATACGGGGCGAGTAATCTCAGGGTTGATGAGCTTATTGCCATTTTGCTGAGAACAGGAACACCACAAATGAATGTTTTGAAGGTTTCAGAATTTTTGTATTCCCAAATGGACTACTCTTTGTATAAACTGCAGCATGCTCCCCTTGAAACCATCAAACGCATTAAGGGGTTGGGTGAAGTCAAAGCGATCACATTAAAGGCTTCGCTGGAACTGGGTGTCAGACTGTACCAAGAGCTTGTCGTGGAAAAGAAACAGGTTAAAAACCCATCAGACATTTTTAAAATGTGTATGGATTTGTCCTTTTTAAACCAGGAAACCGTTCGTGTGATCTGTGTGGATTCAAAGTCCAAGGTCCTTGCCATCGAAGATATTACCAGAGGGACTGTAAACGCCTCTTTAATTCATCCAAGAGAGGTTTTTAAGCCGGTTATTTCCTATTCAGCGGTTAGTTTCGCCATCGTGCACAACCACCCTTCTGGAGATCCCGCCCCCTCTGATGCAGATTGCGAGATAACGGCAAGACTCAAAGAATGTTCAAGAATTATTGGAATCGATATGATCGATCATGTCATAATCGGTAAAGGCAGATATTACAGTTTTACTTTGAATAAAGAGTTACATGGAGGTGTATCCGAAGATGTCAGACAGGAATCAGGGGTTAGACAAATTGCAGAAACTCAAGATGGAAATAGAGAAGGATTTGGAGAAAAAAACGGGTAAAAAACGACTTCCCCAAGCCGGTAAAAAAAAGATCACCCTATCAGATGAACTCAGAAAACGGCTGATAGAAAACAAATCCACAACCACATCCGTTGATGAACTCAGAACGCCGATTGATATTGAACGGTATTTGACGGATCTTACCCTGACGGATTTAAAAAGCTTGATTAGAAGCAGCATTGACAAGGAGAGAAATGCCTCTGCTAAAGAAAATTTAAAAGGGTTGTTGGATATTCTAAGTAAAAATCTGAGATCAGCTGATGAGAAATTCTCAACTGTGGTACAAAATTACAAAAAGGATTATGTGTTTTTCAATTACTTTTTAACCAAGTTGTTAATGGGAAAAGACTTAACTAATGAGATGAAGGCATTTTTCAAGAATTTTCAAGATTCGATTTATCCGTTTCTACTTATCATCTTTTCTACCCTATTTAAAACCGGATCTTATGCCACTTTAAAAAATATTTTGCGTGTGGTGGAGAGATCAGACCAGGATTTACTCCCCAGTTTGATCAGCGCCATGGTCAAACATGATTATATGGAAGTATCCAAAACAATCGGAAGCATTTACAGACAAAACCAGTTTAAGGATTTTCAGAATATTGCCAGCGCCTTGCCTTATGTTTTAAATGCTGACGATGAATCCTACAAACGAGTCATCACAGCTCTGGAAAAGAAAAAAAATCACAGGTGCTCGACCATTTATCGTGAATACCTGACCAAAGAAGAAATCAACTCGGATAAAACACTGTCCGAATGCCCCATGGGGATGTTTCTTCTGGCAAAAAAGATGCTGAAAAACGGACAGATTCAAGAGGCCAAAGACATTTCAAAAGAACTGGTCAGGATGAAAGACCCTCATGGCATATTGCTTCAATCGAGTATGATTTACGCCTCAGCAGACGAGGCAACGGCATATAAAGTTTGGTATGAAACGCTTAAATCTTATCAATCGGTCATGTTAGGCTGGGAATCGAACACACAAACTGAATTCAAAGGATTGGGGTTAGACCGGGCTTCCAGAAGCATTCGGTTGGAAGAATTTCAAATACCAGATAATATTGCAGCTTTCAAGGCATTAATCGGCAAACGATTAAATCAGCATACGGATTTTGAAATCTTTTTGTATCCCTTTGAAGAACTCAGAACGGTATGTTCTCCAGCTGTTTGCCAACTGTATTACAGCTTTAATTAAGCGAAGGGAGTGCTGAAAGTGGGGATATTGCAACCAATGGAATTTTTGATCAGCGATATGGATGAATGGGAATTGACGGTAAAAAATCAAGCCCCTCTTGTTTTTTCGGGAATGTCATTTTTGAATGATGTGTCGGATAATTTGGGTCTAAATATCATCACATCCTATACACCCGGTGACTTTTTGGCCAATGAAACAGAAATTCTGAAGGTCAGGGGTTTACTAAACGCCATCCTGAGTTTTCGAGAGGAGTTTGTCAATCAGTGGGCTAATTTGCTCAATATCTGTACCGTTTTGTACCGAATGAGAATCGCCATCGGGAAAAATTCCCCAGGAATGAAAATCATCGTACGCAACCTGCCTGACTTGATCTATAATGTTGACTATATTAACGAAACAATCGAGGATGCCGGGTGCATTTTTTGGCCAATGGCGGTGACGGACGGGATTATTCATCAACTCATTTGGAAACGATTTGTGGATATCAAGGGTGCCATCGATGCATACAAAAAACGCCTGTATCCGGGGATGAAAATATTGCTTGAATGTGATAATATGTCCGATAGTATTGAAGCGATGAAAAACGGCGCAGATGGTATTATCCTGAGGAATATGAGAGAGGATATCGTTACGGAAATTGCCAAAACGATTCGGGAACGCTTTAAAAAGGTGTACATTGAGTACATGGGAGATGTGCGTTTGTCCAATATCGAAGGGTATGGAAAAAGCGGAATTGATGCTATTGGGATGGATGAGATCACCTATCTGTTTGGCAAAGCCAATTTGAAGATGGAAATTAAGAAAATCAGCAATATGAGGCATGATGAATCATAAAATCATCTTAAAAAACCTCGTCTTTTTCTTGGATGCTTCTACCGAGATATTTTATATCGCCATTCGGGATCTGGACAAAGGGGTTATTGTGCAAAAACAGTTCAATCACCTGGAATTAAAGGGTGAAGCTCTTTTATCGGCGATTAAGTGCCTATTTGATGAAAATGGTTACGATGTGCATTCTATTGCTTATCTGTGTACCACAAAAGGACCCGGATCGTTGACGGGATTGAGGATTGCCATGAGTATCCTAAAAACCATGGGGCAGATCCTGAATGTTGTCATTGTCAGTTTACCGACTCTTTACGCTTTGGAACAATCCTATGAAAGGTCGTCGGAGTTGAAAACGGAACGAATAATGACCTGTTTAACAGCCAGAAAAAACAATTACTATGTGAGATTCTCCGATTGTGATGAAGGCTATTTTGAACAAAATTCAAGTGAAATACTCAATCAAGCCTTGAAAAATGTTAACATATCTCTATGGGCACAAAGCCATCTGTCACAAGAACAATGTGATAAACAACCTGACAAATCCGTCATAATAGGGCTAAGGCCTGAGATTCTTTTTGGCCTTTTTGAAAAGAAACATCAGAAAAAAGAGTATGTGAATTACCTGAACTGCCACCCTGAATATGCGGGAAAATCGGTTGCTGAAGTGAATTTTGAAGCGAATAGAAAATAGAATGTGATATAATTTTTTTGATTTTGGAAAAGAAAATCTTTTTAACCGAGAGGGAGGGTCCGAATGAAAATAGTAAATCCCCTGGGAGAAACAAACGTCCATATAAATGTATTAAAACACCTTGTATATCAATCGCTTCTTGAATGCTACGGATTGGTCAAGATGGATGATGTGAATATCATCTCAAAATACCTCGGTGGTGAAGAAAAAGGCATTCACATCAGGGACGATGAAGAAGGGATATTCATCGATGTATATCCTGTAATCTCCTACGGAATGAAAATTGATCAGGTTGCATTGAATGTACAAGAATATGTGAATTATAAATTTGAAGAAATGCTGGGAATGAAGCCGGCACAAATCAATATTCACGTATTGGGGATCAAACTCGATTAAATTCGATTTTCCATGGAGAAAGAGGTGTTAAAATTGGATAACAACCCTTCGAAGGTAGATGCGGTGTTTCTGAAAAACGGTTTCAAAAAAGCCTCCGAAGTATTAGTGGCTCACAGGGACGAATTGAATGCCTTGAATG
>CAYYNI010000020.1:0-19146 GCA_964472765.1 uncultured Thermotogaceae bacterium
CGGAAAAGGAATAATATCAGGATTGAGGAGGAAATGACATGCCTAAGATGAAGACGAGAAAAAGCGCATCGAAGCGATTCAGAATCACATGTACAGGAAAAATCATGAGAAACAGAGCCGGTAAAAGGCATGAAACCGGCAAAAAAAGCAACAAGATCAACGTCAGGTTGCGAAAACCAACAACAGTGAGTGAAGACAGAAAAAAATCGATAAAAAGAATGCTTGCCAAGGCATAAGAACGAGGAGGTTTCCAGATGAGAATTAAACGAGGAGTTTTAAAAAAGTCCAAGAAAAAGAGATATTTAAAAGCCGCTAAGGGATATCGAGGTGCAAAAAGCAGGAGAGTCTCTTTAGCCAAGGAACAATTCTTTCGTTCTGGAGTTTATGCTTTTGCAGGTAGAAAACAGAAGAAACGAGATTACAGAAAATTATGGATTGTTAGAATAAATGCAGCCGCCAGAATGAATGATATTAAATACAACGAATTGATTCACGGGTTGAAGGAAGCTGGTGTCAGGATTAACAGAAAAATGTTGTCCGAATTGGCATCAACGGACATGAATGCCTTTAAAGCGTATGTGGAAATTGCAAAAGAGGCTTTAAACTGAGAAGCATTTAAATATGCATTCAGCAGGGCGTAGTTCAGTTGGTAGAACGCTAGGTTCGGGACTTAGAGGTCGGGAGTTCAAGTCTCCCCGCCCTGACCATGAGGGATTCATTGAAAAATGAATCCCTTTTGTTTTAATCAGTAGGATGCCATCGTTTTAAACACAACGCATTGGAGAATGATGATGAAGATATTGAAACTATTCGGCTGGACTTTATTAATTGTTTTTGTGTCCTTTTTGGTGCTTCTTATTGGCCTGGCCATCTTTGACTATCTGACAGATGACATGGAAGTGAAGCGGGTGGAAAGGACAGGCCGTGTTCTGAGTGAATCATCCCTCAGTTTATTTTGTGCCTATATGAATGAGGATGGGGATACCCAACCGTTGGATCAAGTCCTGTCTGTAGCTTCTGACTCGGATATTATTCTGATTCAAAATGCACAGGAAGTTTATGAAAAAAGGCTTGAAGCACTTTTCCCTCAGCACAACCTCTATTATTCTTTCACCAAAAGGGCTCCCGTTTCCTTTACCACTAGTGGACAGGTTGAATTTATGAATTTTTCCGGCTTATATACCCTATCGGCCTTTTCTCCTAAAGAAGTGCGCAAGCTTTTACTTCCCACCGACATCAACTGGTTTAATTCTCTGTTGTCGCCCTCTCCGTCTGTTCAGATTTTGGAATTTACCTTTGGCGATATTCAATTGTTTATCATCAACATGGATCATCAGACGAACCGGCAATTTGAATCGGGAGGCATGAATGCCTTGCGTTTGGACTATCTCAAATCTTCGATTATCGAAACATTGCCCAAAGAAGCCCGAATTGTCATTGCCGGTAATTGGCAAAATATTCTGCCCGGTCAATCGACAGCTGATCGTTCATCCGATGAACACAGTATTCCGGTGGATTGGACAAGAACAGGATGGCAGTGGGTCTATTCTCCCGATTCACAAATCGGCTATGGCGTGTTGGTTTCTCAAAATGTCCAGGTGACAGCGATCACCTCTGTCGGTACCCCCACAACAGGCGTACCAACGCCTCTGAAGCTGCAGTTGGACCTCCGGTAGAATAAAAACCCCCTTTGATTCCCCCCTGTTCTTTTATAAATGATATAATATTTACCGACAACGGATGAGGTGAGTGGATGTTTGATGATTTGATTTTTGAAGCGAAGATCATGAGTAAATATCAACGAAAGAACCAATGGGTTCTGGAGCTTTCCATGTCCCAATTCTATCCCGATGGAGAAGGTGGACAGTTGGGAGACCGAGGGGAGATAAACGGTGTTCCGGTTCTAACTGTTTTAAGAGACAAGGGAGGCGCCATCCTCCATGTGATGGCAGATGATGTGGCCTATGATGAAGGGGAGCGGGTCAGTTGCCGGATTTCCGGACAGAACCGCTTCGACATCGCCCAACAGCATACCGCCCAGCACCTCATTTCAGCGAATTTTGACAACGATTATGGTATTGCCACAGTGGGGTTTCACATGTCTGAAAATCATACCACCATTGATTTGAATACCGGCGACTTGTCTGAGGAATTATTGGAGAACATGGAGAAAAAACTCTTTCAGCAAATCATCGATTTGATCCAGGTGGAGGCCCTTTCAATTCCGGCCAAGGACATACACAAATATCCGTTGAGAAAGGCCATGAGCGAAAAGCTCCTTGGAGTGGAACAGTTACGGGTGGTGAAGATTGGGGATTTGGATTATTCTCTCTGTAGGGGTTTTCACTGCGAAAACACAGGGAATATCGGCATCATTAAGTTTTTTAAGACGGAAAGTGTGAAAAGAACCAGCTCCGAAGGTCAGGAGCAAACCACTCGGATTTATTTCGTGGCAGGTAACCGGGCGTTAAGGGATTATCAGATGAGTCATCGTATCCTGAAGGAAACCACGGAATTTTTATCCACGTCCAAAGAGGAGCTGCAAATGCGCCTGAAAAACCTGATGGATGAAAATAAATCGGTTTCAAAGATGAGCCGGCGGCTTTCCGAATCGCTTGCCAAGGAAATGTATCAGAACATTCAAACCAGGGGTCCGGGCGGGAAGAGAAGAATTGTAAAGGTCTTGCCGTCTGAAGAGAGTGCAAAAGGGCTTTCGAAAGAAATCATGAATGAGCCGGATACCATCGCCGTTTTTTTGTTTGAAAAGTCCAAGAGTAATGGCTTCAACATCATTTCAACGCATGAAAAAATAAACGCCCAGGAAATTTTGAATTCCCTGAAAAACAGCCTGAATATTCAAGGCGGGGGAAATTCAAATATGACATTGGGTGTGGTTCATGGGAGTTTGGAGCAGATAAAAAAGGAAGTAGAAGAAATCGTTAAAAAATATTGAATTGAGGGGGAATTTTGTTTATGAAAAGATGGATTATCTCAGGGGTTTTAATGACCCTTCTACTGCCGGTTGTCTTTGCGCTGCAAACAGGGATTATCTTCAACGGAGATTTGCAAGGGGACAACAACAGTTATATCGGATTTGTCGCAAGGAGCCAATTTGGTTTGGGTGGGCTGGAAATCGCCGTCATGCCAAAGGTTGGCCCGGAAGTCGATTTTACCAGCTACCGTTTTATCGTGTCGCCTTCTATCGGTTGGGGAACACCGGAACTGAGGATATTTGCAGGTATTACACCGCATATCGAGATCAATGCCGGTAATTTCGAGTTTTCTCCTACCAAATGGGGTATTGGAGCGGGGTCCACTTTTGCCGTTGCCCGTAATGTCATCGGGTTTTTCGAGTTTTTCGCCATCTTTGATTTGGCGGGAAATAATCTGACGGAAGGCTTTGCCGAGAATACCATTCTCAGCATCGGGATCACCTATAATTTCGATTTGGGTTTTTAAGGTCAATTTGCTCTGAAAGAAACACTCACTTGTAATCGCAGCGGGTCGATACGATCCGGAATGTAGAGTAGTTTCAGGTTTTTAACCACAATATTAGCCAATTCCGGTGAAACAGCACTGGAAATATTAACCAGCGTATTTGCAGAAGTGCCGGTAATGTACAACTCCACGATGACCTGCCCGGAAACGGCTTCTTTTCGGATACCCGGTTTTGATAGTAGTGCCTGATAATCTTGTTGCAGCCCACTTTTGACACTGTCAAGATTGGGGATATCATATTGTTCAAGGGCGTTTAAATCCAATATTTCAGTATTTTGACTTTCGCTGGCTGATGAACGATTGACGGAGAACAGTACCTCTTTGTCAATTGTTTTTTTTGTCGGAGGAGCCACCTGGATTTGATTAAAATCCAAAGTCTTTTGCTCGAAGATGCTTTCAGGGACATTCAACGGATTATCTGGCCCAGACACTTCAAGAGTTTTGATTCCCGAAGTCACGCCTTGTACCTTTTGAGTAGGTTGAGACTCAAATGTTTTCAACGCTTCAAAGAGGGGATCAGGCTGTTTGGTGACGGGTTGTTCTTCGGGTGAAACAACGGGTTCCGGATCGGGTTCAACGGGTACTTCTTCGACAATCGGAGGGGCTTTGGAGGAGCTCAGGTTGATATTAATGGACAAAAACGACTCTTTTTCCGTCTCATACGGAGAAGAATTGATGACAAACAACAAGGCTACAATCAGAAGCACTTCCACGATTGCCGCCAATATGCCGGATACGATGAACTTGGGTTCGATTTCTTTTTCCTGAACATACTTTCCTTCGATGATGATCCCCCTCTTAACGCACTTGTATGTTGATATTGGTGATGCCGGATAGCCGCAGCGTGTCCAGAACCTTCATCACGACACCATGTGAGGCTTTTTCGTCGGCAGATATCACTGTGATAAATTCTCCGGAGCCTTTGTGCTTTCTTTCTGCGGAGGCTGTGAGCTGTTCGATGGTGATTTCTTCAGACTCCAAAAACAGTTTGCTGTCTGCGTCCACGGTAATCCTGAATATTTCAGGTGTCTCTACTACCTGATCGGTTTGGGTTTGGGGCAGTGTGATGTCGATAGCCCGTTCATTTTCCAAATCAAATGTAGAAGTGAGAATAAAAAACAGCAGGAGAATAAACAGAATATCGATTAACGGCGTGATGTTAATAGACGTTTCCGAGTCGTAATCATGCCTGGCCATGGGTTTATATCATCCTTTTTGCGGGCTCTTTGGCTTTCAGGCATTCCATGACGTAATAATCCGTCAGATCATGCCGGATGTCCGTTGCCATCTCTTTGATGAATCCGATCAGGATACTTAAGGCGATGGCGACAATCAGCCCTGCTATGGTGGTGTAAAGGGCTTCGCCTATCCCATGAGCCAGCTCGTCTGCGTATTTCAGGCCTTCCGTTTGTTCGATGGTGTTGAAGATCTTGATCATACCGGTGGTGGTCCCCAATAACCCCAACAAGGGGGAGATGGTGGTGGCAATGGTGATGATTCTGAAGTTTTTATACAGCTTTTCACAGTGCAATCCAACAATTTCTTGTATCTCATCGGCGTTTCTCGATCGGGTTTTGTTGACTTTGGTGTTTAACGAGGACAAAAATGCATTTTCCGCACCTGTTTTCATGCCAGATTTGATGGATGACAGCATAATGAGTCTTTCAAAAAAGAAAAACAGTCCCACCGCTGCCGTTACAAAGATGACGATGATAATGGGTCCCCCAGTTTTTATAATATCCAGATACGACATAGCCTTCCCTCCATTTTTATGAGTCTCTTTCCAGTTTCTGCAATTCATCCCTTAACTTGGCGGCATCTTCAAACCTCAATTCAAGAGCCGCTTTGTTCATTTCTTCTTTTAAAATTTCCAGATAACTCTCCCGTTTCATGCTTTCTGCCACACTCAACAGCTGTTTGGTGTTTTCACTAACCCCCTCGTAATCCTCTTCTTCTTCACCTCTGAACTGAGCAAACATATCGGAATCAATGGCCTTTTTGATGGTCTGGGGGGTGATGTGATGCTTTTCGTTGTAAGCCAGTTGTATCTCACGCCGTCGGCTGGTTTCCTCCATGGTTACGGCGATGGCTTTTGAGATCCGTTCCCCGTACATGATGACTTTGCCGTTGACGTTTCGGGCGGCTCGCCCCACGATCTGAATCAGCGTGGTTTCATTTCGTAAAAAGCCCTCCCGGTCCGCATCCAAAATGGCGACAAGCGAAACTTCCGGCAGGTCTAGGCCTTCTCTAAGCAAGTTGATGCCTACTGCCACGTCGATTTCCCCGCTTCTCAATTTCCTTAGGACTTCGACCCGTTCCACCGTTCCCAACTCCGAGTGGATGTATTCCGCTTTTGTCCCCAATTCCTGCAGGTATTCGCTCAGACGTTCGGCCATGGATTTGGTTAGCGTCAGAACCAGGATGCGTTCGTTGCGTTTGACCCGTTCGTGGATTTCTTCCAGTAGGTCGTCGATCTGATTTCGGGAATCCCTGAATTCGATCTCAGGATCTACGAGCCCGGTGGGTCGAATAATCTGTTGAATGATGGCTGCGGAATGCTCTTTTTCAAAGTCGCCGGGTGTCGCCGAGGTGAATACGATTTGCCCCACTCGTTTGGTGAATTCCTCGAAGTTCAACGGACGGTTGTCCACCGCAGAGGGCAAACGAAACCCGTAATCCACCAGGTTCTGTTTTCTGGATAAATCCCCCCTGGACATGGCCCTGAGCTGAGGAACGGCGATATGGGATTCGTCAATGATGGTGAGAAAATCATCTTCAAAATAATCCAGCAAAGTCCAGGGCGGTTGTCCGGGTTTTCGCTGGTCAAAATGTCTGGAATAATTTTCGATACCCTGGCAATAGCCCATTTCCGAAAGCATCTCCAAATCCTGCTTGGTTCGTTGTTCGATTCTTTGGGCTTCGATCAGTTTGTTCTGATTCTTGAATTGCTGAATCTGTTCGCCCAGTTCTTCCTCGATGGTCTTGATGGCCAGCTTGATCTTTTCCTCGGTGGTGACGTATTCAGTCGCCGGATAAACGATGAATCGGTCGTAGTCTTCAATCTTGCTACGGGTGACCGGATCGAAGCTGTAAATGGTGTCCACTTCATCATCGAAAAATTCCACCCGTATCCCCATGTCCGTGTACCCCGGAAAGACTTCCAGGATTTCTCCTTTGATTCTGTAATTGCCGCCTTTTAAAACGTCTTCGGAGCGGTCGTACTGCATTTCTGCCAGTTTCATCGTCAGTTCCCGCCGGGGGATTGAGATCCCCTTTTCCAGAACCAAGTTCATTTTTCGGAAATCATCGGGATTACCGGAACCGTATATGCACGATACACTGGCAATAACGATGACATCCCTTCGGGTGATAACTGATTGGAGAACGGATAGTCTCATTTTTTCGATGATTTCGTTGATCTGGGCCTCTTTTTCAACGAAAATATCCCGTTTGGGTATGTAGGCTTCCGGCTGATAATAGTCGTAATAACTGATGAAGAATTCCACCCTGTTTTCGGGGAAAAACTCCTTGAATTCCCTATAAAGCTGTGCAGCCAGTGTTTTATTGGGCGAAATAATCAACGCCTGTCTGTTTAACCGTTGAATCACATGGGCCATGGTAAACGTCTTGCCGGATCCGGTGACACCCAAAAGCGTCTGATAGGCGTTTCCGGCTTCAATGGACTGGCAGATATTATCAATGGCTTCCGGCTGATCGCCGGAGGGTTCGTAATCACTTCTGATTTTAAATTCCAATCTTCTTTGCCCTTTCCCAATATTCGTCCAGTGCTTGGAGCTGTTGTTCTTCAAAGACCTTTTCATCCGCTTTAATCAGCTCTTCCATTTGCCTGAACCGTTTGATGAATTTGTCTGTTGCCTTTCGCAAGGCGTTTTCCGGGTCGATTTTCAGGAATCTGGCCACGTTGACCGCTGCAAACAACAAATCCCCGAATTCTTCTTCAATCCTTGCCTGATTGCCTGCAATACCCTTTTCATGTCGAATTTCGTCCTTTAATTCCACCAGTTCCTCATCGATTTTTAACAGGGCATCCTCCGTCTGTTCCCAGTCAAAGCCGCATTCCGCTGCGTTTTCCTGGACTCGGCGTGCCATAGAGAGTGCCGGCAGCGCTTTGTTGATTTTTCCGATTCGTGAGAGGGCTTGTTTTCCCTTCTCTGCCGCCTTGATGTCTTCCCATTGTTTATAGGAATAGCTGAATTTTTCCGCATCCTCAAAGACGTGGGGATGTCGCCTGATCATCTTTTCATTGACGGTTTTCAGGACATCGTACATGTCAAAACGCCCTTCTTCGCTGCCGATCTGAGCGTGAAACACCGTTTGAAGGAGCAGGTCTCCCAGTTCTCCTTTCAATTCTTCCACATCGCCGCTGTCCACGGCATCGGAAACCTCATAAGCCTCTTCGATGGCGTAGGGTTTTAGGGATTCATGGGTTTGTTTTTTGTCCCATTCGCAGCCTGTTTCCCCTCGCAGCTGTTCCATGATGTTGAGCAGTCTGGCAAATTGATCTTTTTTTTCTTCCAGGTTGTGCATTAAATTCTCCTTTTGAAAATCACAATCTGCAGCCGGTCTGATACATTTTCCGCCTGGTCGGAAATATCCGCCAGTTTTTTGATGAGTTTTTCCAGTTGTATTTTGTGGGCTAATTCAATCTCTTCTTTTCTAAAAAGGGTTCGTACCAATGCCTTTTCCAGTAAATCACTTTCATGTTCAAGGTCTTCGGTTTTGTTGATGTATTCGTTTGCCAGATCCATGTCATCGAAGATGGAGGTGGCGGCTTTTTTAACGCATAAATAAGTTTCCAGTGATTTTTCAGCCAGTTCAATGAGCTTGGGAATGAATTCTTTGGGAATATCAATGTTTTGAAGTTCAATCAGGTCTGCTGTGGATTCCGCCTTGTTGGCGACCACGTCGATGGATTCGGCAATGCCCAGAAGATCCCCTCTGAAATTAGGCAAAAACGCCCCCAGGTACATCTCCGTTTCCATCTTTCTGCGCTTGTCATCAGCATCGCTTTCATGCTTTCTGATCTTTTCAACATAGACTTCACGATCGATGTCCGGCTCGTCTAAATGCTTCAAAAAGTCGATTAAAGAATTAACGGTGTTTTCAACGGCTACCATGTGATCCTCGAACAGCTCAATGATTCTCAGTTCTTTTTTTCCGAAAAATTGCATTATACCTCCTTCAATCTTCACAGCCAGCCTGCTGCCTCTTTTTTAAAAAGTACCATAAAACGGTTTAAGGCCGGGTATTATTCATCTCGCCTGACTTGTTGATCTGTATCGGACAGGTATTGGGCCAGGTATTGTCCTGTATAAGAATGGGTGCTTTTAATGATCTCGTTGACGGGCCCTGTAAATATCAGGTTACCCCCCTTGTCTCCGCCTTCAGGCCCTAAATCGATGATCCAGTCGGCGTTTTTGATAATGTCCAGGTTGTGTTCGATCACGATAACCGTGTTACCCCTTTCCACCAGCCGGTCCAATATTTCCATTAGCCGCCGGACATCTTCGAAATGCAAGCCGGTTGTGGGTTCGTCCAGGATGTAAACCGTGGAACCGGTGGCTTGCTTTCTCAGTTCAGAGGCGATTTTGATTCGTTGAGCCTCTCCCCCGGAAAGAGTTGTAGCGGGTTGTCCCAGTTTGATATACCCCAATCCCACGTCCTGAAGAATTTGCAGGGTATCCCGAATCTTGTTGATGTTTTTGAAAAAATCTCTGGCTTCATCGATGGTCATTTCCAGTATATCGGAGATGCTTTTCCCCCGATATTTGACTTCCAGTGTTTCCCGGTTAAACCGCTTGCCTTTACATACATCGCAGTCCACGTAAACATCGGGGAGAAACTGCATTTCGATTTTAACTTGTCCATGACCGCTGCATGACTCGCATCGCCCGCCTTTCACGTTGAAACTGAAACGACTCTTGGAGTACCCTCTGGCTCTGGCCTCCGGTGTTCGAGCAAACAAATCCCGGATTTCATCAAATACCTTGGTGTAGGTGGCCGGGTTGCTTCTGGGCGTTCGTCCGATGGGGGATTGATTCAATTCAATGACCTTGTCCACTTTTTCAAGGCCCTCGATCCCTTCGTGTATGCCCACTTCGTCATGGGTTCTGTAAATCCGGTTTTTCATCAGCGGATACAGTGTTTCATTCACCAGAGAGGATTTACCCGACCCTGAAACACCCGTGATGCAGATGAGAACCCCCAGGGGGAACGCTACCGTTAGATTCTTCAAGTTGTTTTGCCCCGCACCTTTTAAGATGATTTTATCAGATGAGGAGGCTCTCAAGGTCTCTTTCAAAGGGATTTTTTTCCTGCCGTTGAGATAATCCGCCGTTTGGGATATCCCCTCCTGATAGCGGTAGATATTGGCCACTTCGCCTTCAAAAACGATTTCACCGCCGTGAACCCCTGCGGCAGGCCCCAGATCCACCAAGTAATCGGAATTCCGGATGACTTGTTCGTCATGTTCCACTACAACGATGGTGTTTCCCACATCACGGAGTTCCAGCAAGGTTTTGATCAAACGAGCGTTGTCCCGTTGATGCAGGCCGATGGTGGGTTCATCCAGTACATACAAGACCCCTTGCAGCCTTGAGCCGATCTGAGTGGCCAGTCTGATTCTCTGGGATTCCCCTCCCGATAGAGTGGATGCCCGTCTGGCCAGTGTGAGATAATCCAGTCCTACGTCCATGAGAAACTGAATCCTTCTCTTGATCTCTTTTATCACTTCCTGTGTGATGGCAGCTTCCCTTTGCGTCAACTTCATGGTATTGATAAACGCATACGCCTGATCAATGGGAAGTTCGGTAAGCTCTGAGATATTCAATCCGTTGACGATGACCGCCAGGGCTTCGGGTCTCAATTTGTGTCCGTGGCAGGTATCGCAGGGTTGTTTCTGCATGAATTTATTCTCAATCCATTCCCGGATGCCGGTGGAATTGGTTTGATGATAACGCCGTTTGATGTTGTTGTAAACCCCCTCAAATTCCTTGGATGTTTCATAATGGCCCGACTCGAATTCATAACGTCTTTTGATTTTCTTGTCACTGCCGTAAATGAGGGCATCCTGGCAACTCTGCGGCAATTCCCGAAAGGGGGTGTTGGGATCCCCGCCGTAGGTTTTGCACACCTTCACCAGCAAATCGAACATGTAGCCGTCTTTAAACATTCCGATGGCGCCTTCGTTGAGGCTTTTTTCCTTTTCCACGATGAGATCCGGGGAGATTTCCAGTTTGTAGCCCAGTCCCGTGCAATCCGGACAAGCCCCGTATGGGGTGTTGAAGGAAAAGATTTTGGGCGTGATTTCCGGTATGCTGATTCCGCAGGAAGGACAGATGAAGTCTTCGCTAAAGACCTGTGATTCTCCGGTATCATGATTTTCAATCTCAACAAACCCGCCGCCTTCTTTGAGCGCCAGTTCGATTGAATCCGCCAGGCGCTGCATGTGGTCCCGGTCTTTTTCCAGTTTCAGCCGGTCAATCATCAGCAAAATGGTATGGCGAATGTTTTTCTCCAGCTCTATGACTTCTTCAAGATCGAAGAGATTGTCGTCAATGAGGATTTTTGAATAACCTTTTTTCTTGAATTTAGTGATTTCTTTTTTGAACTCCCCTTTTTTCTCCCTTGCCACGGGTGCGTATATGATGATCCTGGATTCTGTGGGCATTTCGGAATACAGGATGTCCACGATCTCATCCACACTCATCCTCGACAGTTTTCTACCGCAGGATGGACAATGGGGAATGCCGATATGGGCGTACAGCAGCCTGAGATAATCGTAAATTTCAGTAACGGTTCCCACGGTGGATCGGGGATTATGGCTGACCGTTTTCTGGTCAATGGCCACGGACGGGGACAAACCCTCGATGGCGTCCACATCCGGTTTTTTTAAGTCTCCCAGAAATTGCCGGGCATAAGAAGAAAGCGATTCCAGATAGCGCCTTTGACCTTCGGCATATATGGTATCAAACGCAAGTGAAGACTTGCCGGAGCCGGATAATCCGGTGATCACCGTCAGGGAGTTTCTGGGAATCTGACAGTCTATGTTTTTTAAATTATGTTCTTTGGCACCTTTTACAATGATTTTATCGAGCATTGATACCTTCCACCGTTGCCAACAAATCGTTGGCCAGCTCTGTGATTTGTTCTTCGTTGTTGCCTTCAATCATGATCCGAATCAATGGCTCGGTTCCGGAGGGGCGGATGAGGATTCTGCCGGTGTTTTTCAGGATATCCCTGGCTCGTTCCAAAGCCTCACTCAGCTGAGCCGACTCCATGACCTTTTCTTTATCGTGTATCCGAATGTTTTTCAATACCTGTGGAAATCGGGGAATATCATTGATCAGCGATGACAGTTTTTTGCCGAAATGATTCATGGTTTCCAACACGGTCAATGAGGTGATGAGCCCGTCACCGGTGGTATTTCGATCGAAATAAATGATGTGTCCCGATTGCTCCCCGCCAATCATGGCACCCAGTTTTTTCATTTCCTCCAATACATAGCGGTCCCCCACCCGGGTTCGGACCAGATTCATGCCCCGTTCACTGACGTATTTTTCAAATCCCAGGTTACTCATGACCGTCGCAATCACCAGGTCGTTTGTAAGTCGGTTGCTTTCCCGGTAATAATTTGCGGTGATGGCCATGATCTTGTCTCCGTCCACTTCCCGGCCCGTCTCGTCGATAAGAATACATCGATCCGCATCCCCGTCGTGGGCAATGCCGATGTCTGCGTTGAGTTCCACAACCGTGTCCGCCAGTGTCTGGGTGTGCTGTGAACCGCAATTCAGGTTGATATTGTATCCATCCGGATTGGCGTTAATGAGAGTGACTTTGGCGCCCAGTGTCCGGTATACCTCCGGTGCGATGGAAAATGAAGCACCGTTCGAGGCGTCAAAGACGATGTGGAGTTGTTTGGTGTCGCTTTCCACCGGGAACCCGGCCAGATCCAGATCATCGAAGTGTTTGTAAATCCACCTGAGATACAGCCCCCTTGCCTCCGGATAGGCGGAAATTCGTCCCAGTTCGTGATGGGTTTGGGCCTTAATACTGCCGGCCAAAATGATATCCTCGATTTCTTCTTCTTCGCAGTCCGGCAGTTTGAAGCCGTTTTTGATGACTTTAAGACCATTGTATTCAAATGAGTTATGAGAGGCACTGATCATCACACCCGCTGACTGATTGATGTCTGTTATCTTGGCCAGGGCAGGGGTGGGCATTACCGAGCAGCATTTGACATTCATTCCCCCCGATGCGGCTCCGGACGCAACAGCCGCCTCCAGCATATCGCAGGATATACGGGTGTCTTTTGCCAGCATGAGATCCTTGATGCCGTCTTTTAGCACGATTTGAGCAATGGCGTTACCCAGCCTGAAAGCCAGGTCGGCTGAGATTTCTTTTCCCGCTACCCCTCTTATGCCATCTGTTCCGAATAATTTGCGCATACAGTTTCCCCCTATTTCAGCGAGTCCAGAATTTTTTTGGCATAACTGCTGTACTGGGTGTATTTGGATAATTCCTTAGCTGTTTTTTCAAGGTTGGCCCGATCTGTTACTTGTTCATACACCTTGGCCAGATAATATAATGCATGGGGAATATAGGTCGAATTTTTTTCCGTTTCCAGGAGAAATTTCAGATCTTTTTCCGTTTCTGCATAATTTTGCTGATTGAATTCGGATAAAGCCTTGTAATACAGGGTGTCGTCACGGTAATTGGACTGGACATCCTGTGCAAACGCCAGAGCTTTGATAAATGATTCGATGGCTCCCGAATAGTCGGTGTTTTTATATTGTTCGTATCCGTCTGAATAATATTCTGCGATGGCTTTTTGATAGGCCAGTTCCCTTTTTCTGGAATAAACCTGATGTAAATCTCCTAACGCCAGGTTGTTCAAATCAGCCCGCATAAAGTAATCGGCGCTTTTGATGCTGTCTCCTGCTGAAAGGGCATCTTCGCCTAACAGCAGGTATTTGTACTTCACCGCATCCGCTTCGCCATCTGGGATGGGGTCGTATTTTCTTTCACGGGCCAATGTGTCATTCAGTTTAGCGATTTGGGTGTTGGCACTGTTGAGTTGACCGGTTAACGTGATTATTTCGGCTTCTTTGGCCTTTATGGTCTGTTGATTTTCCTCAATGGCTTGTTTAAGTGTCGCAATCTCTTTTTCTAACGATGTCATTTCTTCCTGTTTTTCAGCGATGATTTTTGCGCTGTCGCCGGCTTGGGTAAGCTGTTCATTCAAATTTGCAATTTCCTTTTCCCGTTCCGCCAGCCGGGACTCATAGGTGCTGATCTGCGTTTTGGCACCATCCAAATCACTCTGTGTTTGTGCGAGCGTTGATTGAAGTTGTTGAATACGCTCGTCCACATCATCTGATTCCAAGTCGGCAGTCAAAGTTTTGATCTGTTCTTTTTGGCGGGAAATTTCTTCTTGAAGCCTGTCTATTTCTTTTTCGTAATCGGCTGAGACCTGTGCGATTTGTTCCGTATCGACCACGGTGGTGACGGTTGGGGTGGAACCCTGTGAAAGAGAAGCGATGGTGGTGTCTTTTTGGCTAATCAGGTCATGCAAGTCGTCAATCTGCTGCTGTTGATCGTATATCTGATCCTTTAGTTTCTGGATGTTGATCTCGGATGTCTCGGAAGCTGCTTCTTTCAAGGTATTGTATTTCCTTTCCAGTTCTTCATATAATACCTCTTGACGGTTCAAGTCGTTGCTGAGTGTGCTGACCGATTGCTGTAATGCGGCTTTGTCAACATTTGAACTTGTTACCTCGTTTTTAGTCTGCGCATAAAGCAGAAAAAATATGATGAATGCCGCAGCAAAAAGCAGTGTAAACACAAAAAATATCCGTGCAATTTTTTCCATCAAAAAGTCCCCCCTTGGATTTATGGACTAATAAGATTTTTAAGCTAAAGAAGAAAAAACTCATGAAAAATCCATGTGTTTTCGTATTTAGAATCTTTTCTTTATATTATACACTAAATGAAATGACGGTATGTAAAGATTGTTTGTTAGCAGCTGTCTCTTTCGATCAATTTCACGAAAAAGCTTCATTAAGTCACCTACAGCTTTAAATAGTCTGTCAAATACTGATTTTCGCTTTCCGGGTCCAAAATCTCCCCATCCAGTTTCTTTTTAACGATATGCTTGATGATTTGCTTGATCTTTTCCCCCGGCTCGATTCCAAATTCACGGATGAGGCGTTTGCCATTCGTACAGTGCAATTTAACACGCTTTCTCGTTCGCAGATATTCTTTCAGATAGGTCAGCCCCCCTTCGTCCAGGTAGGCGGACAGGTAACAGTACCCTTCGGCAGAAAGGCCCTCAACAGCGCTGTATATGTCCGAGAAGGGCATCTCCTCCATGAACAGTCTGGCGAGGATTTCCACGATTTTTGACAGAGAGTATATCTCCGCCACCACTTTTTTGGGAACCCCGTACTTTTCCTTGACGGCGTCTAGCTGCTGTTCGGTGTAATATTCGGTGAGGATGTACAACAAGCAATAAAAAGGGTCAATAGTGTACGTTCGAGCATGGAATACCTCAAACCATTTGAGCGATGAAAGGATTTTTTCGATTTTTAACGAAAGTCCATGGGTGTAATAAGTTTGGGTGAACAGGTGTTTCAGGATGTTCAATTCGCCCAACCGTTTAATAATTTGAATATTACGAGTTTCTTGCAAGATCCGGCTGAGTTCGTAGCGAATTCGCCCCCCGCTGATCTTTTCCAGATATTCGTCTTCAAGGGCTTTTTCCAAGTGTTCTAGCGTTCTTTCTTCCAGTGAAAAACCGTAACGCTGTTCGTAACGGATACCCCTCAGGATGCGGGTGGGGTCATCTATAAAACTCGTGTTGTACAGAATCTTGATCTTGGCGGAGTCCATATCCTTACGGCTGCCAAAATAGTCGATGAGCCGGCCGAAAGACGGGGTATTCAAGGCAATGGCCATGGCGTTGATGGTGAAATCCCTCCGGTAAAGGTCTTTTTTCAAATGGGCCTGATCCACGCTGGGTAATGCACCCGGATATTCATAATACTCCGTCCGAGCTGTTGCAAAATCAACTTCCATTCCCTCCTGCGGAAAATAGACTTTTGCCGTGAGAAATTTGTTATGTATATCGGCTTTGATTTGCTTGAAGGCTTTGAGTTTTTCGGTAAACTCAATGGCATTGCCCTCCACCACAATATCGACATCCAGATTGTCTACCCCCAGCAAAAGGTCCCTAACGAATCCCCCCACGATAAATATTTTATACCCTGTTTTTTCAGCCACCTCGCCGAGTGATTCTAAAAAACGGTATAGTTCCAAATTCAGGTTTTTCAGCATCAGATTTTTAACGTTGTAAAATTTGGAATCCTCATTCACCAAAAGGGAATGTTTTTTTTCGTGATGGTAGACCTCCCGGATGATGTCCGTACGGGTGATCAATCCAGCCAGAACGCCGTTTCGGATAACGGGGATTCGGCCTACCCCATTTTCGATCATTTTCTGTTTGACCAGTTCCACCGAATCATCTCCGTCGGCAACGATCAAATTGGTGGACATGATGCTTTTGACGGGATTGGATCCCAATCCGTGATCCATGGCTTTTTGAACATCACGGCGTACCACAATCCCCAGCAGTTTACCTTCTTCGATGATGGGAATGCCGCCGTAACCGGTGAGATTCATTATTTTGTGAGCCCGCTTGATCTGCATTTTGGAAAGCAGGGTTTTGACCGGATAACTCATGATATCGGAGGCTTTCACAGCCGCACTGACAAAGTTTACCAACTCGGATGTCAGTTTATCCAAGGCCTCCTCCAGCGTCACATCCATCATTTTGCAAGCGGCCGCCCGTTTGTGGCCGCCGCCTCTGAGGTGCCCCATCAATTCACCCAGGTTGACATCCGGAGAGATGGTTCTGCCTACAATGTAGGTTTTGTCCCCCATCTTCACGACGCTGATGAAGGTGTCGAAGCCTTTGGAGAGCCAGATTTTGCTGGTAATGAGGTTTAATCCACCTACAAAACCGTCGATTTCAGCCGTGCTGATGTGAATGTCCACCTTGTTGATGACGGATGTGTGGATATTGTTTTCCAGGGTTTTCATGAGCTCAATTTGTTCCGGGGTCATTTCCGTTTTTACGAAGGCGGAGATAACATCGATGTTGGCGTGATGCTCAAGCAGATAGGCGCAGGCCTGCATATCTCTTGGGGTGGTGGAGGAGAACAGGAAATTCCCCGTGTCTTCATAAATCCCGATGGCCAACAGTGTGCTTTCCTCCACCTTGATTTTCACATTTTTTCTTTGAAGTTCCTCGACCACGAGTGTACTGGCCGAGCCGATTTCCTCCAGCGTAACCTTCTTATCGGATTGAAGGGGAAAGATCCTGGAAGCCTCCACGGGATGATGGTCAAAGACGGTTACTTTCAAGTCCGGGTTGTTGAAAAGGGATTGGGTTTTCTTCCCAAGTCGTTCGCAGACACTGGCATCACATACCACTACTTCCCGAACAGACGAAAAGTCCACTTCTTTTTCCATGTAAAAGGGGAATTTTTCCTCGTAAATGGTCATGAATTCCTGCAGATTGTTGGAGGCCTCGCCCGAATGGACGATAACGTGGTCGGGAAACAACAACCTGGCACCGACTGTAGAAGAAAAGGCATCGAAATCAGGATTTCTGTGTGCGACAATGATTTTTTCGGGTGTACTGCGTGTATGGACCTTTTTCTTTGTCATAGTCATCTCCCCCTTTTAACGAAAACAGCCCCATTGATGCGGCAATCATTTCTTTTTGATTTGATTAACCTTGCAACGGCTTCCAAAGTGTTTCCGCTGGTCATCACATCGTCCACAAGAACCAATTCTTCAGGGATAGGGGCATCACGTAGGGCGTAGGCTTTTGAGGCGTTTGCCTTTCTTTGGTTGGGATCGCTGATGGAAGCCTGCGGGATGTATTCTCCAAGCCTTTTTAAAATAGGCAAAGGCGTTATTTCCGGATAAAAATCCCGTTTACATCTGCTCACGATATTCTCCATGGAAGAAAAACCTCGGTTTCTTCTGGAGACCCTGTGAGAAGGAATGGGTACAATTTTATTGGGTAAGGCCCAATAGACCAATAAATGAGCCAAAAAATAACCCAAAAAACGTTCGAGAATCTTATGCGGGCCGTATTTATAAGCTTTGATGAGTTCAGTCAGCGGACTGTCGTAATCATCGAAAATGTAGACCTTTTCGATGGACGGTGTCTTTTGAACCGTCCCCGCCGGCGAAAGGGCTTTCAATGCACCGATGCATCGCCCACAAAGGATTTCCTGAGAACCGATGGTGCTCGAACAGATTAAACACCGGTTGGGCAGAAATAAATCAAACAAGGCACCCACGAAAGGTGCCTTGCTGATTGTTATTCGTTTATTGATTTGCTCTAAGCAAAAATCCGGCTGTTGAACAAACATCTCATTTTCTAAATTCCAATTCACGTTCGATTTCATTGATATTGTAGAATTCCAGTTCGTCCCCTTCGGCAATGTCGTTGAAGTTGATCAGTTTGATGCCACATTCTTTGGGGGCTTCCACCTTTGCAGCATCGCTCTGGAATCGCTTCAGAGAGTCTAAATCGCCGTTGTAAACCTCAATGCCGTTTCGGAATACTTTGACCTTTGATTTCTTTTCAACAAAGCCTTCGGTCATGATGATCCCGGCAATGGTGCCTATTTTTCTGACCTTAAAGATTTGCTTGACCTCGCCATGCCCAACGGTTTGGGCGACTTCTTCGGGGGCGAGCATTCCCTGTAGGGCCTTTTTCACATCTTCAATCAGGTCGAAAATGATATCGTAACTTCTGATCTGAACGTCTTCCTTTTCAGCCTCTTGTCTGGATTTCTGGTCGACTTTGACCTTGAATCCCAGAATAACGGCATCCGAGGCCGCTGCCAGCATGACGTCGGTAGGAGTAATGGCTCCGATTCCCGCATGGACGATTTCAATGGTGATTTCCTCGGTCTGAAGTTTTCCGATGGCGTTTCTCAACGCTTCAACGGTACCATAACTGTCCGCCTTCATCAGGATTTTCAGAACCTGTCTTTCCCCTTCTTTAACCATGTCGTAGAATTCTTCCAAGGAGATATGTTTACGTTTCAGTTGATTCGCCTTGTCTCTTTCCTGAACTTTTTCCACTACCGATCGGGCGGTGGTTGCGGATTCCACCACATAGAGGATGGAATGAGAGTCGGGGACGTTGTTGAACCCTAGTATTTTGACAGGATCGGAAGGCTTGGCCTCTTTGATACGCTTGCCTTTGGCGTCGTTTAGGGCTTTTATTTTCCCCCAGGTGTTGCCGCAGACAAAATACTGTCCGATTCGCAGCGTGCCGTCTTTGAGGATGCAGGTTGCCGTTGGGCCGATTTTCGGGTCTAGCTCGGATTCAACGATAACACCCCTTGCCCTTCCTTTTGGATAGCATTTGATATCCTGCATCTCCGACATAAGAATAACCATTTCCAGCAGATCATCAATTCCCTCGCCTGTTTTTGCTGAGATGGGAACGGTGACCGTGTCTCCACCCCAATCTTCAGGTATTAGGTGAAGTTTTGACGAAAGCTGCTGTTTGGTCAGATCGATATTGGCATTCGGTTTGTC
>CAYYNI010000021.1:0-18666 GCA_964472765.1 uncultured Thermotogaceae bacterium
TGTTGGAGAGATGGCCGAGCGGTCGAAGGCGCACGCCTGGAGCGCGTGTTAAGGGAAACCTTACGTGGGTTCAAATCCCACTCTCTCCGCCAAAAGTAGCCGGTGTATGCACCGGCTTTTTTTATAGCTGTTCTTCAGTCCAAGACCGGTAAACCCCTTTAAAAAAAACTGTTCTTAGAGGAAATACCAATGCAAACAAAACGATCAGTGAAATCAGGCTTCCTGCTGCAAATTTCCCCCATTGAGGGTACATCATCGCATCTTTACCAGCATAGGTATACAATCTCAAAGATACGGGATACTTATTCTGGTCTGTTATGAAAATCAACGGCGCTGTAAAACTGGCCCATCCGTCTATCATGACTTTAGCAAAAACAACCAAAGAGATGGGTAATATTTGAGGAAAAATAATTTTTATAAAAGTACGAATAGGACCCGCTCCTTCTATTCTTGCCTGATCGATAAAAGTGTGAGGTATCTGTCGCATGTCCTCAAATGCAATGAAAAAAGCCATAGGGAGAGCGTGATTGACGATGATAAGAATAACTCCTAAAAGGCTGTTGATCAATCCTGTCAGTTTAAAGATAAAAAACAAGGGAACAATTGTATTCATACCTGTCATAACCATCGAAAAAATGATCAAAGTATTCAATTTTTTATAGGCTACGGAATGAAGGGTGGCATAATAAGCCGCTGGAAAAACAACAAGGATTGTTAACAAGGCTGAAAAAACACCTATCGATGTACTATTGAATACATTTAACTGAAAATGATCGGAAAAAAGGGCTTCGAAATTTGCAAATGTAAAAGCACTGAACTCATTCCAATCAGGAATATATAGCGGATCGGAAAAAACCAATTTGATGAACATGAAAAAGATGAGCAAAGTCAGAAAAAGCCAGAAAAGAATGGAGAAATCACAGATTCTTTTCCAAAGCCAGTGGATGGGACGAATCACCAATAACTTTTTTTCTTTAAAAAGCAGCAATAGAAAAATCATCAAAAATCCAGGCGTACACTCATGAAGAACCAAAGATGTGAAAATAAAAGGGATTATTAAAATGCCAAATCTTGATCTATACTTCAAGTAAAAAAGATAGAAAATGAACATTGCCATGATAGCCGTTGGATTGGCATAGAAAAATAGATCTAACAAAGGCACACAGAGTAATATGCCATAATACCCTTTACGGACTCTCTTAATGCTAAAAAAAAGCAAAAGGATAAACGCCGTCACAATCAAAGACTGTGAATAACCTATAAAATCATTACCTGTACGATAAATAGCTTCTTTCAAAAATAAACCCCATGTAGTGGTAGATCCTGCAATACCATAAGGGGTAAACCCGTCGATAACAAATGGTCTGCCATTTGTCAACATCAACGGAACGGAAAGTTCTCTCAAGCTGTTGATCAAAAGGATAACGGAAAAGCTAAGCAGAATCTCTTTGGTCAAGGGTTTGAATAAATAATCATCGCACTGTTCCTTGTTTGCACCTTGTATTCGCATCATTTCAACTTGAGATTGTGAAATGTTTTTGATTGATGCAAAGGCAATAAGAGTGGTAATTGGGATATTCATCCATATTCTGATCACTGCTGTGATGAAAAAGGCGAAAAAAGTATTATCCACCAAGGAATCACAAAACCAGTATAAAACACTTCGATAAATGGGTACACTGATAAAGCCGGGGATCATCCATGTTAGAAATAAGAGGATTAAAAAGAGATTTTGAGTTTTTGGTTTGAGATGAAACAACCGAACGGCAAATTGCATCGAAATACCTAAAGATAAAGCAATGGTGATTATAGAATAAAGAAGGGATACCTCCATGCTTATTCGCATGGAGGAGTCCTTTATGATTGCTATGAATTCAGGAAAAGAAAAATCATTAACAGTAAATATACTCCAAATAAACGGTAATAACGAAAAAAGAAGAATGAACCCTATCAGGGGGATCAGGAGTATCATCTTTGATCAATATACGCCTGAGCCTTTTCCAATGCTTCTGTAACGGCTACTCCCTCTTTCAGTATCAGATCAAGTGCCGTACCCATAGCCGGCCAATATCCGAAAACATATTGATCATCAATAGGCTGCATGATTCCGTTGTCGATGGTTTTTTTCATTTGGGCATAAAACGGGATCTGTTCCGGATTCTGAGGTCTGGTGGCGGGGTATTTTATGAAATCTCTGGCAAATGATTCTGTCGCCTTAAGGAATATTTTTAACAGAGATACAGTGTTTTCTGAATCGTTGAAAAGAATAAAACCTTTAGGGTCGATTACTGACTGCCAAGGTTGGGGTAAAGGCCTAATGACAAAATCGAGCCCAGAAGATTGAAATTTTTGGATTAAAAAACTTCCCTGGGGGAAAAGCGCCAGTTCGCCTTTTGAAAATGCTTTTACAATATTCGGGCGATTCACGTAATCGAATAACAAACCTGCATCATACCATTTTTTGAAGTTAGTTAACAGGTTAATATTTTCCTTTGTAATTAGATGAATCTTGCCTTTATCATCCATCAAAGGACTTCCCAATCCAGACTGTAATCCTGTAAAAATATACGCAGAATTGATTCCCCAACCACAAGGTTGATGATCAGTTTCGTTAATGACCTGCATGATTTGGAGGTATTCTTCAAATGTCCAATCATTATCCGGCAATACTAACCCCAGTTCCTCAAATATTTTAGTAGAAAGGTACATCAACTGCATATCAGCATAAAAAGGGAAAACATAATCATTCGACTGATAGTGAAATGCCTGAACCAACTTGGGATCGAAGTTAAAATCTAAGTCATCAATTCGAGAGGTGTTCACGGGTTGGACATGCTCTAAGATCACCGGCAGGTTATCCGTCTTTATCAGACAAATATCAGGCATGTCACCCCCAGCCTTCAAAGTAATGGTTAATTTCTCCTCAAGTTCGGGTACATACACCAGTTCCACCCGTTCACCCGTTTCAGATTCCCATTCTCGGCACAGTTCACGAAAGAAATTCTCTCCTTCCCAAGATACCCACACTTTTGTCATGGACATTAAAGACGTACTGATGATCAAGAATAAGAAACAAACAACAAACCTTTTGCTCTTGTTTAACATCTCTTCCCTCCCTTAAAAGAAAGGGCGAATCTTATCCGCCCTTTCATACGATCATAATATTTGAATCAAATTTCATCAATCATTTTGAAAATGATCGATCAGATTCGTTTGTTATCTACTTGGCGTAAGCAACTGACCGTTTTTCTCTGATGACAGTGACTTTTAACTGACCGGGATACTCTACTCCCTCTTCCACTTCTTTGGCAATGTCAAATGCCAGTTTATCTGCCATCATATCATCAATCTTATCAGGCTGAACGAGAATTCTGAGTTCTCTTCCAGCTTGAATGGCATAGGCCTTCTCAACGGTTTTATGATTTTTCGCAATTTCTTCAAGTTTTTGAAGACGTTTAATATACAGATCAACCGTTTCTCTTCTTGCACCAGGTCTCGCCGCCGATATGGCATCTGCTGCCGCTACAAGGCAAGCCTCTGGAGATAACGGTTCCGTTTCACCATGATGAAATTGGATCATGTTAATAATGTCATTTTTTTCGCCGTAACGCTTCGCTAATTCAGCCCCAATCAACGCATGAGACCCTTCGACTTCATGATCCACACCCTTACCGATATCATGCAGTAAGGCACCACGTTTAGCACGGTCAACATTCAAGCCCAATTCCTCTGCCATCATTCCGGCAAATTTGGCTACTTCTATAGAATGTTCAAGAACATTTTGTCCAAAACTCGTACGGAATTTCAATCTTCCTATCAGTTTGATCAACTCGTTGTTTAATCCCCTGACACCTGTTTCAAATGTCGCTCGTTCCCCTTCTTCTTTGATCATTTTGGTGATTTCTTTCTTTGATTTCATGTACATTTCTTCAATGTTGGCCGGATGTATCCTGCCATCTACTACTAATTTCTCCAAAGTCAATCGTGCAACTTCTCGCCTCAGTGGATTAAAACAGGATACAACAACAATCTCAGGAGTATCGTCGATGATCAAGTCAGCTCCGGTTATCTTCTCAAAAGCCCTAATATTTCTGCCTTCTCTTCCAATAATTCTTCCTTTCATATCGTCAGTGGGTAGGGAAACCGTACTTACCGTTCCTTCATTGACATAGTCGGCTGCATACCGTTGGATTGCTGTTGTGACAACCCATTGAGAATATCTTTCTGCATCCTCTTCTTTTTCATCTTTAATCTCTTTGAACATCTGAGCCAAATCGTGCTCGTATTGCCTCTTTGTTTCGTTGAAAATGATCTCTTTGGCTTCTTCAGGTGTTAACTGGGCAATTTTGTACATTTTTTGTTCTTCTTGTACAATCAGTTTTTCCAGTTGTTCTTCTTTTTCCTGAATTTCAATTTGCTTTTCTTCTAGTTTTTCCTCTTTAATCAAGAACTGTTCTTCACGCTTATCAAAGGAAGCCTCTTTCTTTTCCAAACGGGATTCCGCCCGTTTAATCTCATCTCTGGACTTTTTTGCTTCTCTTTCCGCTGCTTCAAGAAGTTTGTGGGCTTCTTCTTTTCCATCAAGTTTGGCCTGCCTGATAATGGAACTTGACTCCGATTTTGCAGAGGCAATGATCTCATCAGAAGTTTTTTGTGCCTTTTGTATATCGAGAATGATTTCCTGTTTTATTTTTTCTTCCAATTCCTTTTTTGCCAAGTAACGTCCGGCAAAAAAAGCAGCCAAACTGGCAACAACGATAAATATCATCCATAATACTATTTCTAATCCCATAATTGACCTCCATTTATATCAATCAAAATTATTGTCTTTAAAAGAATTAACGACATCGATAATTCTTTTCATTTGAAATCCCCTGCGGTACATTCTTCTTTGCCATTTTTCGGAATCATTTTTACTGTTTCTTTGAAAATCCCTTCTTAACACTTCAAAAATCTCTTCCTCATCCACTTCATCAATTGCCTGCTTGATATTCTCTTTCGATACTCCCAAATCCGACAGTTCCATCTCTAACCGAAATAACCCTTTGGTTTTCAATCTGAGGCCATCTTCAATATACATTTTTGAAAATCTTAGATCGTCCAACAGGTTTAACACATACAATTCCTCTATGGTTTGTTCAACCGTTTCCTCATCATAGCCTTTCTCCAGGCAACGCTTTCGGATTTCATCTTCAGTTCGTGGTCGGTACTTAAACAAAAGAGCGCAGTATTGAGAAATATCCTGCCTATTCTCCCTTTTCATCTTCCCCCTTCTCATCTTCCCCTTTTTCTTGAGTGGTTTCATCATATTCAATCAAGGGTATCTCATGCTTTTCCCTAATTCTATTTTCCAATTCATATCTAACCTTAGGATCATCCTTTAAAAAGGCTACCGCATTATTTTTTCCCTGCCCCAAACTAATTTCTTCACCAGCCGGTGTCAAGTAACTGAACCAAGAACCCTTTTTCAATATAAATTCATCTTCTTCGCCCAGAGTAATCAATTCATTTTCCCTTACCACACCTTTTCCGTAAATAATATCAAAGAATGCTTCTTTAAACGGTGGCGCCACTTTATTCTTAACCACTTTCACCCTAGTCTCATTACCCACAAATTCAGCAGATTCTTTTAACGAACCGACTCGTCTGATATCAAGACGAATAGAGCTGTAAAATTTTAACGCCATACCGCCCGTCGTCGTTTCAGGATTACCAAAAGTAATCCCGATTTTCATACGCAATTGATTGGTAAAAATAACACAAGTTTTGGATTTACTGACAGCACTGGAAAGTTTTCTCAAGGCTTGAGACATCAATCGAGCCTGAAGTCCCATCTGTGCATCTCCCATATTCCCCTCAATTTCAGCTCTGGGAACAAGTGCAGCAACAGAGTCCACAATGATCAAATCAACCGCTCCGCTTCTTACCAGTGTTTCAACAATTTCCAATGCTTCTTCCCCACTCCCGGGCTGAGAAATCAACAAGCTGTCAAGATCTACTCCAAGATTCTTCGCATAAACAGGGTCCAATGCATGTTCTGCATCAACAAATGCCGATATTCCTCCCGTTGCTTGTGCTTCAGCAATGGCATGAAGGGTTAAAGTTGTTTTTCCGCTGGATTCAGGTCCATATATTTCAATGATTCTTCCCCTTGGATACCCTCCCACTCCCATCGCCAAGTCCAGTGACAGAGACCCTGTGGGAATGACTTCCACATTGGCAACCTGATCGGCACCCATGATCATGATGGAACCTTTGCCAAAATCTTTTTCAATCTTTTTTATTGCAGTGTCTATTGCTATTTTTTTATTGTTGTCTACGTCTTTTTTGCTTCTTGCCATTTCAAGTACCCTCCTTAAAGTCAAATTGCCTTTGCTTCCAGTGTCTTATAAACTGGACCTTTTTCAGTCAGTGTTGAACTTTTAAGACTGACCATTATTTTACCAATCTGAATATTCTCAACTGATATTCTTCGGATAATAACATTCCAATCGTCAGGAACCGCTTTGATTCTTCCAAGTGTCAAGTGCGGAATCAATTTGGGACTAAACGTTTTGTTGAGAATGACTTCCAATTCATTTTTCATTGACGCATATAAATAATGGAGCGGTTCACACGGAATAATCCCCAACCAGATTGAAGTTGGCACGGTTGCTTTTTGGAAAAAACCGATCCTGTTGATTATCACCCGAAAGGGATTGATGTTGAGCTTTCTTATCAAGCAAGCCATTTTTTCCATTTCATCATTGGAAATATCCCCCAGAAAAAACAGGGTAATATGGAGATTTTCCTCCTCCACCCATTTTGCTTTGAATCCTTTTTCCTTAAGATTTCCAATGATTGATTGGCACTCTTTTTGAACCTGTTCTCCAACTTCCAATGCGATGAAAGATCTCATAAATATTTTTGGGATCCTTTGAAATAAGTTAATCCGGAAAGAACTGTTATAATGCCAACTACCCACGCAAGAACGGTTAACACGATTGGCCCAGGCCACTGTACGGCAGTTGAAAAAATAACTAATCCTAAATAAACCATTTGAACGGTTGTCTTACATTTGCCAAAAAAATTAGCTGCAACAACTTCACCTTTACTCGCTGCCAACATTCTTATTCCGCTTACTGCCGTGTCTCTGATGATAACAATAGCTAACAGCCAATAACTTACCTGATGGGTCCAAACCAGTGCACACATGGTTCCGGAAATGAAAGCCTTGTCCGCTAACTGGTCCATAAATTTGCCTAAATTTGTAATTTGATTGTTTTTTCTTGCCAAATAGCCATCTAACCAATCTGTCAATGACCCGGCTATAAAAAGAACCAGAGAAATGGTTCCAAAAAATCCGTTGTTTTGTGATAAAATGATCAGCCACATTAAAAAAGGAATCGCCAAAACTCTGATTAAGGTGATCTTGGTGGGTGTATTCAAAGTCATATCCATTCAGCCTCCAAATCATAATCGTCATAATCTGTGATGATAGCCTCAATAAAGCTACCCACAGGAGGCCGAGGTCTTGAATCTCCCTTAAACAAACGAACAAACACCTCCGAATCAATTTCCGGTGCATCTTTGTAACTTCTGCAAACCATGATATCCTCTTCATAAGAATCAACGATCAATCTCATTTGCTTGTTCAGTAGTCGCTCATTTTTGTTTGCGGATATTTCTTTCTGGAGTTCAGTGATGTCGTTTAACCTTTGCTGAATCACCTGCTCATCTTCCAATTCAAAATGCTTTTTGGAGATGGGTGTCCCCTCTTCCGGAGAAAAGATAAAAAAGCCTACCTTATCAAACTGAATCTCCTCCATGAAAGCCATTAACTCGTCAAATTCTTTTTGCCCTTCGCCTTCAAATCCCAGCATAATCGTTGTACGTAGATTAACGCTCGGAAAGCTTGCCCTGATCGATTGGATTTGTTCTTTTAATTGCGAACTGGTGCGTATACGGCCCATGTTTTTTAAGACTTTATCTGAACCATGTTGAACGGGGATATCAAAATACTCGATCAAATGCTTGATATCTTTTAATTGTTCAAAAAGAGCTGGGTTAATATGATCCGGATGCATATACATCAAACGAATCCAGTAATCACCTTCAACCGTTGATAGCTCTCGAACCAATTGAACCAGTCCCGTCTCGCCATACTGGTATTGAGTAATATCTTGATCGACGAGGATCAACTCCCGCTTACCCATTTTAACTAGTTGCTGAAACTCTTCCTTAATATCAAAGGGATCCCTACTGACATGCTCTCCCTTGAAAGTGGGAATAGAGCAAAATGCACACGCCCGATTGCATCCATCACCAATCTTGATGTAGGAATAGGACAATTCATCAGGTGGGAATTGATGAGGGGTTTGAAGAAAAAGAGGATGAGGTGTTTTTGGAATATGTGTTCCTTTAGGGAATTTTTCAACAAAGGCAGCAATTTGTTCCAAAGTATCCAAACCCATCCAGTAATCCACTTCAGGCATTTCATCGATCAGCTCTTGAGCGTACCTTTGAACCAGACAACCCAATGCCATTATTTTTACGGATGGATTTGATTTTTTCAACTGAGTGCTATATGACAGAAGCGTCTCAATGGATTCCTCCGCAGCATCCAAAATGAACCCACAAGTATTGATAATGACTAAATCCGCCTTTTCTGGATCAGCGGTTAAAATGTGGCCATTCTCTAAAAAAATGCCGGATAATACTCGACTGTCCGCTTCATTTTTCGGGCAGCCTAAAGTTTCTATATAGATATTCAAATTATCAACTCTTTCTTTTGCTTAAAAATAATTTCCTCATTTTTGTGATTTCAAAAATGTAATCCTGATTCGTATAATTTGGGTAAGTGTACTTTAAGGGTTTGTAAGCGCCTTCGGCAAAGTATAAGGTTACTTCTGCATAAATACCTTTTCCGATGTAAATCCGATTCCCTTGGGGTTTTGTAGAAGCTAAAACAAATTGAGTATGATGAACATATCCTGCATCCAGGTTAACGGTTCGGTTACCTTCTAAGGTATGTGCTTGTTCAATGGCATTCGTGACCAATTTTGCATGCGCTAGCTCGACCGGGTGTATCAGTTCTTTGAAACCAATGAATTGGCCTTCAATCTTACCTTCACCCATTTCTTTATTGTAGTAATGAGTGTACTTTCCAAAATCCAAAGGTTTTGAAACAAAGTCAATCTCTCCGAACGCTTCCTCTAATTCACTTTTAACTTCCGTCAATCTATAATCAATGTAACGCCCAAAGGCGAAAATACAAAGGTTGACCAGTTCTGCTCTACGAATCCTGCCCATTCTTGATCAGCACCTCAAATTCCTTAAAAAAAACTTCCCACTTATCTTCATAATATTCTACCACAATTAACGATTTTTCAGTATTGATTACCTGACACTTGACATTATCGGTAAACGTCATTGTTTGATTAGGGTTGAGAAAGATCTGTCCCTCACCCATCTGAACAGCAACAGGTGTATTGCCCATATTTGTGATCTTACAAATCTCTCTGTCATTCTGTTTTTGAATCAACAAAACCTGAAAAAGCAAAATGCTTAGCAAAAAAGGAATCATCATTTGTAATATCAAGCCAACTGGTTTTTTACCCTTTGTCTGTTTTCTGATTTTGGGAATCTTTTGATCTTTTTGATCGAGCAACAGTAAAAATTCTTCTATTGTTCCTTGATTTCTAATCCCCAAAAAGGTTGAATATCTGATGATGAAGTCACGCAAGTAAATATTGGGTACATCGGTCAATTCACCCTTTTCAATCTCTTCTATCGTTTCAACACTGATATGCGTTCTCTCAAATACCTTTTCTTTTGACAAGCCTTTGGTTATCCTGGCTTTTTTTAGTTGTTCTCCCACTTGTTTAAAAACATACGCAATCGTTCTTTTGATCATTTCAAGATTGCCTTTTTAAGTCTGTTCATAATGGCGATTCCCAGTCCCTTCTCTTCAAATCCTTCAATCAGTGCACAGTCTACGCCATGATTATCCAAACTTCTAAGGAAGTGGAATAAATTGCTCGCAATGCGGTAAAGATCTTTAGAAGATCCTAAGGATACACAGTTTAAACCGGCTTTCGTATACAAATCGGCTGTTTCATCCGTGCCAATTAAACGCAGCTTGTGAGGGAGATAGTTGTTGCTTAGTTGTTGGAACATCCCGATTCCCGTTTCTACCATTTTTATTTTATCGTTATTCCAAGGGATCATTTTAATATCAGCTTTTGGCGAATAATGACGGTATTTCATTCCCGGCGCAATGGCATTGGACATATCTTGCTCGATTCTCAAATCTGGCACAAATTCCCTTAATTTTTCTACAGTTATAGGACCAGGCCTTAACAAGATCGGAGTCTCCTCAAGAAGTGAAATAATGGTGGATTCGAGTCCAAATTCAAGGGGTTCGGTTTGAATAATCCACTGAACTCGTCCCATCATTTCTTCCAAGTGTTCAGCTCTTGTGGGACTTGGCAATCCTGAAATATTGGCACTTGGAGCTGCCACAGGTATCGAACAAGCATTTATGAGACTTTGTGCAATTTTATTCGATGGAAATCTTACGGCAACACTGTCTCGGTTGCCGGTAATGATTCTTGAAATAGACTTTGCCTTTTTTAATATGAAAGTAACCGGTCCAGGCCAGAATTTTTCGGCTAATTTCCAAAACAACTGGGGAGGCTCATGATCTATGATTTGCCATAATTGCTCTAATTCGCCAATATGAACAATCAGCGGATTATCAGATGGCCTTCCCTTGGCCAAATAAATGTTTTTTAAAGCTTCATCCTTGTCGATGACCGCACCTAACCCGTATACTGTTTCCGTGGGAAATATGACCAATTTTCCAGATCGCAAATCATGCACGCACCGCAAAAATTCATCTGATTGATCAAAATCAGATGAATGAACCGAAATCCGGATTATTTGTGTTTGCATATCATTCTTCCATAAATTTGATCCAGCATTTTCTCGTTCTCGGTCCGTCATATTCACAAAAATAAATGCCTTGCCAAGTTCCCAAAACCAACTGGCCTTCTTCAACAAACAAGGTTTGAGAAGTATTGGTCAGTATGGTTTTAATATGCGCATCGGCATTGCCTTCAACATGTCTGTAAGAAGGTTCAGCCGGAATCATCATAGTCATTTTTTCAATAAAATCCCTTTTTACATCCGGATCTGCATTTTCGTTAATTGCAACACCTGCGGTTGTATGAGGAACATAAACAAAGACTAAACCGTTGCTAAAAGAATATTCATGGATCAGCCCTTGAATTTGCGAAGTAATATCAACGATTTGTGTCCTACTAGTTGTTTTTATTTTAATTTCCAAATGTTTCATCTTTCATAACATCCTTTAAACTACGATCGAAAGAGTTTTAACAATAATTTCCAAATGCTTGTTTTAGCCAGCTTAAAGTCTTCTTCGATGGGGATATTGTGGCCCATGATTCTTCGAGTAATATTGGTAAAGATTTTATTCATGTCATGAGAAGGTTCAAATGCAATGGGAATCCCCCTGTTTGAACCAATGAATATCTCATCACTATCGGGTACCATTCCAATCATTGGAATAGAAAGGGTTTTCATGACTTCGTCAGTTTTCAGCATCCCACGTTTCTCATTCATCCCCTCTTTAACCTTGTTTAAGATAAAAAAGACATTATCCAATCCCAAATGTGTGTTTTCCAACAATCCTAATACCCGATCCGCATCGCTGACTGCCGTGTATTCAGGATTTGTAACCAAAAGGGCAGTGTCTGCCGCCGCAACGGCATTTCTAAAACCACTTTCAATACCTGCAGGAGAATCAATTAGAATATAATCAAAATCCGCTTTGATCCTAGTGACAACATTTGTCATGTCCTCCACTGTCATCATTTCCTTGGTGGCAATCTGTGAGGCCGGCATTAAATAAAGGTTTCTGTTGGTTTTATGTCGTACCAGCGCTTCGGATGCCCCAACTCTGCCGGATACAACATCCATCACCGTATATAAAATGCGATTTTCTAAACCCAAAACGACATCGAGGTTTTTCAAACCTAAATCGCCATCGATTAAACATACCTTTTTCCCCAGATTGGCAAAAGCAGCGCCTAGATTTGCCGTAACAGTTGTTTTACCAACGCCACCTTTTCCCGATGTAACTACTATAACTTGCCTGTTTTTCATGATTATCTCCCCAAAAGTCTTTTTGCGCTCTCATCCATCATATCAGGGGTCCATCTGGGTTCAAAGACAAGATCCACATACGCTTGCTGAACACCTTCTACAGAAGCCACTGCATTTCTGGCTTGCTCTTTCAACATACTCGCCATCGGGCAAGTGGGTACGGTCAAGGTCATTTTAACATCTACGGTATTATCTTCTTTAATAATAATATCGTAAATCAATCCCAACGACACAATGTCAATTCCTATTTCTATATCGATGACCGTTTTTAAAGCATCTACTATTTGTTCTTTTGTAATGGTTGTCATTTTTTCCTCCTGGTTTTTCTATTGTTTTTCCCTTTTCATTTGGCAATAAGTTACCTCAACGACTTCACGGATAGCTTCCTCCATTGTTTTATACAAAGTACAGCCCGAAGCCCTTTGGTGACCACCTCCACCATATTCGATTGCAATCTTGGCACAATCAAACCACTTCTTTGAACGAAAACTGACCTTGATTTCTTCCCGATCCATTTGGGTGAACAAAATAGCCGTTTCCACATCTTTGATGGATCTTAATTCACCGATTAAACCGGCTGCATCTTCATAAGTACATCCTGTGTTATCAAGCATTTCCTTTGAAATATAAGAATAAATCAATGTGCCATCTAATGTCAACTGTATCTTCTTAGCCATCTCAGCAAGCAGATAAAACTCTTCGACACGATTATTTTCCAATACCATGGAAGCATTATACGAAGCATCAGCGCCTTTTTTTATCAGTTCTGCGGCAATTTCCATGACACGCCAGCCAGTGTTTGTATATTTAAAAAAGCCTGTATCCGTTTGTATTCCCAAAAGGTTAACCGTCGCCAATATGGGGTCATATTCAATTCCAATGTCTTTTAAAAGTCTATAAACCATCTCAGCAGCTGATGATGCCTCAACGTCTAACCAGTTGAAATCACCCCATTTGAGATTGGTGACATGGTGATCGATAACAAAATTTGGTTTCTTTCCAATAAATTTTTGGTATTTTCCCATCCGGTCCGGTGTTGAAGAATCTACCGTTATGATCGCATCAAAATCGTCTATATCGATGTCAGACGAAAAATTGATTTGAGAAATCGGTTGAAATCTTTCATACACAGCAGGACGGGTACTGTCTATGGCGGGGATGACTTTTTTTTGAATTCTCCTTAAACCGTATGTCAATGACAATAGGGAACTAATGCAGTCACCGTCGGGGTCGATGTGACCAATCACCAAAAAACGATTATATTGATTGATATATTCCTTTAAATCTATTATGCCGTAATCTGTCATATTATTCGCTCCAATACCAGCTATCATTTGCCGATTATATCATATGCCATCTGAAAACCAGGTAAAGAGTGGCAATGATTAGACCAATGATAGTGATAACCACTCCTTCCTTTAAGAAGGCTAGAAAACTGATTTTTGTTCTTTGTGTTTTTTCAATTAAACCAACAGCCACCATATTGGCTGCTGCACCGCTGAGTGTCAAGTTACCGCCTATACAGGCTCCCAAAGCAAGTGCCCACCATAACTCTTGGCTGTGGGGGATCATTCCTTGCAATCGCTCCACTATGGGTATGAAAACTGTCACAACGGGAACCGCTCCGATAAACCCGCCCAATGCCGCTGAAATCCATAAAATCGCTAAGATTAATAATAATGGATTTGAACTGAACTGATTGATCCAATTGGCAACCGAGCCGATAATACCCACATCTTCTAAAGCTTTTGCAAGCGTAAATAATCCGATGAAAAAGAAGATCGTATCCCATTCAACCTCTTGAGAGATCTCTTGAAAATCGATTTTGGACAGTAACATCAAGATCGCCGCACCCGTAAGGGCTATCAGAGAGGCTTCATAATCAAGGGTTTCATGCACCACAAAACCGAATATGACCAGAGCAAAGATGACTATTCCTTTAAGAAAAAGCGGACGGTCTTCGATGGCTTTTTTAGGGTCAATATCCATCAACCGCTGTAATTTTGATTGTTCAATTTTTCGGATATGAGGGTATCTGAAGTGAAAATACACAATGGTACATAAAAGCATTACCAGAGAGGGCCATATCATGACCACCATGAAATCGACAAAGCTGGATCCCGAAGCACTTCCAACCAGAATGTTCGGGGGGTCTCCCACAATAGTTGTCATGCCACCGATATTGGCGGCAAAAATCATGGAAAAGATAAGGGAAACCGGACTGATGCCGGCGGTGTCTGCGATTAAAAAGACAACTGGAGAAAATAAAAGAATAGTGGTAACGTTGTCTAAAACGCTTGAAAAAAAGGCAACTGCAACCAAAAGAGTGATGTAGATCAAATACATTTTCCCTTTGGAACTTTTCACTATCCTTGCAGCGATGTATTGAAATAAACCCGTTTTTTTCAATATGCCAACAAGAATCATCATACCGAGCAAGATGCCGATGGTATTGAAATCGACATAATCACTTACTTGTTTGACGGTGATTCCCTCACAGATTTTAAGGAGCATGATGACGAGTGCGATCGTAAATGCCACAAGAGACCTTTGAAACTTTCCGGAAATGATCAGATAGTAAGTCAACAAAAACAAAAATAAAACGATTATGGCTTCCATTCTCTCTTAACGTCCTTTCATCGCATCATGAATTTGATTGAGTAAACAGTGAAATTTTCCGTTTTTTGGTGTCCGTTTGTTCTTTCTTCATCTCCATTTCTCTTATAGCCGTCTGATATAATTTCAGCATTTCCTCCACCGAATGTTGAAGCGAAAAGTTCTTTTTGACAAATTGCTTTCCCATCTGAGACCTTCGATCATACTCGCCTGGATCATTTAACAACCGTTGAACCGCTTCGATAAACGCATCCTCTTCCAATTCATTGAGCATAATACCTCCGCTTTCGCTGTTTTTCAACAACTCATAAACGCCCAGTCTTCCTAATGCAACAACCGGTGTTCCTGCGGTGAGACTTTCAAGAATCACAAGGCCTTGTGTTTCCGAATAAGAAGCAAACCAAAAGATGTCTGCCACATTGTAGGCATCGATGACATCCCTTCTATCTTTACCGCCAGTAAAATGGACCATATCTGACAATCCTAACTCTTGTGCCAAGCGTTCTAGAGGTTTTTTCTCTTCGCCTTCTCCTATAATTACAAAATGGACATCTTTTCTTTTATCCATAAGACGCCTAAAAGCATGTAGCAAAAAATCGATATTCTTTTCTTTACCGATTCTTCCCACAAACAGAAGTATTTTCTCATCTGGGGGAATATTAAAGGCCTTTCGGATATCCCATTTGACCGGTTCTCTAAAGGAACTGGTATCAATTCCCGTTGGGATCGTTGCCAGTTTCTGAGCCGGTACGCCCCACTCTTCAAGCAGCTCTCTAATTTTTTCTGTAGGAGCAATTACCTTGTCGAACAAATAAGTCCAGTAAGTCATGAGTTTTCTGGTTTGTTCCACAGACGGTCGGATCATCGAAGGAACATAATGCAGATAGTATTCAAAAAGTGTGTGATGGGTACAAATCGCAGGGATTTTCAGATTCTTTGCAACAACCTTGGCGTAAAAGCTCATTGAAAAAGGAGAATGGACATGAATGACATCCAAATTGAGCGATCGGATTGTAGGAATCAGCGGAAAAATGGGAATGCCTATTCTTTGACCTTTTTCCAATGAGTAGCCAAAAGAGGGGCATTCAAAAACCCCTTTTTCTTTTCTTTTATAAGACGATTCGAACTTCGGAACAAATATATACACCTTATGCCCCATTTGTTCCATTACTTTACGGTATAGGGTAATAGCAACCGCAACACCGTTTCTCTGAGGGGTATAGGTATCACTGAAAAGACCTATATTCATTTTTAAAGCCTCCCATTCTTTGCTTGGGTTTCCACACAACAGAAATAGTTCAACTGTTCATGCGAAATCTTATCCATTGGCGTTTAACTGAACCAAGGATGCTTCCTATTCCGTTTCATCCTTCTCAGTTTCTTCACTGTACTCCTCTTCCAAACTGGAAGGTTTAACCATAGGAAAAGGAATAACATCTCGAATGGAAGCGGCATTGGTCAAAAACATAACCAAACGATCGATGCCGATTCCCTCACCACCAGTGGGAGGTAGTCCATATTCCAAAGCCCTTATAAAATCATGATCCATCATTTGAGCCTCTTCATCACCGGAATCTCTCATGGCTACCTGTTTTTCAAACCGTTCACGCTGATCAATGGGATCGTTTAATTCGGTGAAGGCATTTCCCATCTCCCTACCCATGATTATGGGTTCAAACCGTTCAGTTACTCTGGGATCCGCTCGATGTTTTTTTGCAAGGGGAGAAATGACCACTGGATGATCCATAACAAAGGTAGGTTGTATGATGAGATCTTCCACAAGATCCCACAACCCATCAATCAAATGGCTTCTGTCCTTTATCTCCGGTTCATTGTGATGTTTTTTTAAGGTTTGCAACAGAGTCTCGTCAGAATCGTTTAAAATATCAACACCTAATTTTTCTTTGATGAAGCCTTGCATCGTTACTTTGTTCCAAGGGGGCTTAAAGTCAATTTTCTTCCCCTGATACTCAATTTCGTATTGGCCAAAAAGTTCGTTCACCACAAACCCAAATAGTTCTTCTGTCAAATTCATAAGATCATAATAGTCTGCATAAGACTGATAAAACTCCATCATGGTAAATTCCGGACTATGCTTGTAGCTCACACCCTCGTTTCTGAAATTCTTATTGATTTCAAAAACCCTGTCAAATCCCCCAACAATAAGCCTTTTGAGATACAACTCGGGGGCAATTCTCATGTACATGTCAATATCATAAGTATTCATATGTGTGATAAAAGGCCTTGCGGAAGCACCTCCAAGGGTATAATGAAGCATAGGGGTTTCAACTTCCACAAATCCGTTTTTATGCATAAATTCACGAATCAACCGAATAACTTCAAATCTTGTTTTAAACCGTTGCATACTTTCTTTATTGGCAATTAAATCCACATAACGCTGTCTGTAGATCACTTCTTTGTCTTTCAACCCGTGCCATTTTTCAGGCATTGGCCTAAGCGCTTTTGTCAGTAGCTGAATTTTTTTCGTGTAAACTGATAATTCGCCTGTTTTTGATTTAAACGGAAATCCCTCTATGCCAACAAAATCTCCAGTGCTGATGTGTTCTTTGAACATATCGAAGGCATCTTGTCCCACTTCGCTTTTTCGAATATATCCCTGAACCGATCCATAAAAATCACTAATCTCAAAAAAGGCTGATTTACCATGATCTCTGATTGCCATTACTCTGCCGGCAGTTTTTATCCGTTCGTCTTCTCTGACTTCACCCGAATCCATTGATCCGTATGCCTCTAAGATATCATGTGTCGTTTGTTTTCTGTCAAATTTATGGGGATAGGGTTCAAGGCCTTTTTCCCTTAGCACATCCAATTCATTTATCTTCTGATCTCTGATGTATGATGACATGAGTCAACCGCCTTTCTTACTTTAATCCTATGCCAATGATTTCATATTGCTGAATGCCACTGGGTGTTTTTACTTTGATAATGTCTCCGATGCTTCCTCCATCTAACGCTTCTCCGACAGGGGATTCGACACTGACTTTGTTTTCGAAAATATCCGCTTCCTGCGGGTTAACCAGCTTAAATGTTTTTTCCTGATGATTTTCAAGATTTTTAACCATGATGGTCAGTCCCAATCTGGCTATATCACTCCGAACATTGTTGGCATCGATGATCTCCGCTTTATCCAGGATGTGTTCGATTTCAAGTATCCTGCCGTTGATTCTGCCCTGCTCATTTTTGGCCTCTTCATATTCGCTGTTCTCACTTAAATCACCGTATTCCCTGGCTTCTTTTATTCGGGCGGCTATATCGTACATCAGTTTTTCCTTTAGTTCTTTCAATTCTTTTTTTAAAGAATCGAAACCTTCCTGAGTCAGATATATGATTTCCTTTTTCGCCATTGATGTTACCCTCCCTTTTTCAATTCATCAATTATACTTTTAAATTGTCCTACACTGTCAAAATCCATGTACACTGAAGCAAACCTGACATAAGCCACATCATCTAATGTTTTCAAATATTTCATGGCTTCTTCCCCGATCGCTTCACTTTCAATTTGAGTATTGCCTTTCTCTACAAATGCCTGCCTTATTTTCATGGCAATATCGTTGAGCACTTCAATATCAATATCTCTTTTTTCAGTAGCTCTTAACAATCCATTGAGTAATTTTTCACGCCGAAAACGTTCTAATCGACCATCTCTTTTTTTTACCATTAACGGCAAATCTTCATAACGCTCGTAAGTGGTGAATCTGGCATCACAATGCGGTCATTCTCTTCTTCGTCGAACACTGGTGCCATCTTCCGAAGTTCTGGAATCAATTACCTTTGTGTTTTTATGAGCACAGAAAGGACACTGCATCACTAATCCTCCAACTCATCGGAAATTTTGATAATCTTTTTCATCCGATTATAAAC
>CAYYNI010000022.1:0-18504 GCA_964472765.1 uncultured Thermotogaceae bacterium
TTATCAAAGATGCTTTGATGTTGTTGGGAGTCAGTACACCTGAAATCATGGAGCAACTGTAAACCATGTCATTCAACCGCTCTCATACGATAGCAGCAATATCCACACCTATGGGTACAGGTGCCATTTCTATTGTAAGGATATCCGGTGAGCAAACGATTCAGGTGTTAAAAGAACATTTTAGAAGTAGTTTAAAAGATATTGGAATCCATCGAAAAATGTATTATGGAAAATGGATTGATTTTGATGAAACAACAATCGATGAGGTTCAATGCGTTTTTTACCGTTCTCCACATTCATTTACCGGGGAGGACATGTTGGAGATCTTTTGCCATGGTGGAATCATTGTTACTGAAATGGTATTAAAAAGTACCATGAATATCTGCAAAATTGCCTTACCGGGAGAATTTTCATATCGTTCTTTTCTAAATTCAAAAATTGATTTGATACAAGCACAAGCTATCAATGATTTAATCAACGTTAAGACTCAAGCGGGAGTAAAATTATTGGTAAGGGGACTTGAGGGAAATCTATCCCATTTCATTCAAAAAATTCAAAAAAAATATACCAAAATTGCTGCTATGATTGAAGTTCAATTGGATTATCCCGATGAAATTTATGAACATGTTGAAACAGAAAAAATCATATTGCAACTTAGTAGCATTTCCGATGAAATTGAAAGCATTATCAAAGATGCAGAAAATTCAATTCGATTAAAAAATGGAATAGATACGGTGATTCTCGGTCCTCCAAATGTCGGAAAATCAACGGTGATGAATTTATTACTAAATGAAGATCGTGCAATTGTAACTGATCTTCCTGGAACAACAAGGGATTATATTAAAGCGGAATTAAACATCAAAGGTATATTGATCAATCTCATCGACACTGCCGGTATTCGACAGACTCAAGATGTTGTTGAATTGCTGGGTGTGGAGAGAACGCTAGCGTTATTTAAAAAAGCGCCTTTTTCAATTTTCATTTTCGAACATACTTCAATGCTAGATGAAGTCTCTTTGAACCTTTTAGAAGAAGCGCATCGTGAAAGCAAAGAAGTATTGATACTACTTAATAAAACCGATTTAAAAGAGGAAAATTGTGAACGCTCCAAGCTGTTAAAGGAAAGATTGCTCAAATATGGAACAGTCCACGAGATTTCAGCTAAAGAGATCAAGGGAATTAGTGAATTAGAAGAATATATCTATCAATCTGCAAAGAAACTTGTTACAACAAACAACGAAACACAGGTTTTCAGCAAGCTTCAAAAGAATATCTTGGAAAGCAGTTATCAAGACACCGTCAAGGCTGTTTCCGATTTAAGAAATGGTTATACTATCGATACGGTTTCCATTACAATCAGAGATATTATTAATACTTTAAACGATTTAACTGGTAGAGATTACAATGAAGACATTATCAACGCTATTTTTTCAGATTTTTGTCTGGGAAAATAGTCGCTTGTCTGTGTATCCGGTTAGTATTATGATCGGAGAAGCAAATAGGAAGGATGTGTTTTTTTAAATGAATCAAGTGATTGGCAATAATGAAATCTATTACATGTTTACATGTCCGAGAATGTTCTATTTTTTTCTCCAAGATGAAAGGGAAAATGTTGTTGTAGAAAACGCTCTGGAAAATGACCGTATCAAGAATGTCAAAGAATATTTCAAAAACATCTCCTGGGTAGATGCAAAAAAGAAATTAGAAATTACTAAGAGAATTGCAAATAATGAGGGAGATATATTAAACCCACAATTAGAAGGCATGATAAATGGTATTCAGTTTAAAATAAATGTGCATGCTCTCATCAGAAAAAAGGATAAATATCAAATTGTTTTGTCTCATTTATCCAGAAGACCCAGTAAACGTCATCATGTGATTGCTTCAATCTGTATTGCTTTAGCCGAATTAAACGGATTATCCATATCCAACCAAGTAATTTTTTTAAGAAAAAAGACGATGAAAACCCAAAAGATTAAAGATGAAGGACTACAACTATTTTTTGATACGATGGATGAAATCGCTAATGCGGAAGAACCTCCTTCGGCGATTGGTACGAGAATATGCAATTTTTGCGGATATTGGGAAAAGTGCCATTCAATGAATGTAGATGACCGATCTAAATTACCCGTATCCCATATTCGAGGAATTGGTTCAAATATGTCGTCTCTTTTAACGACTTACGGAATTGAAACATTGGGGGATTTGATGGACATCCCTTTAAAAAAAGAATTGGAAGAAAAAATAAAGAATATCAAGAAATACAAACTCCAGGCTTATTCATATGTTAATGATACCGCTTTGTTTTTATCAGAACCGCAGCAATTGATTAAAGATGATCAAAAAAGTGGCGTTTACTTTGATATTGAAGCCGATGATACCCCTTATTTATTTGGTTTTTTATCCAATGACGATTACCGGTACTTTTTGATTGATGATAAAAATTCCAGAACTTCACAAATTGGGGCAATCATGAAATATGTAGAAACCCTTCAGGTGAATTTATTTCATTATTGTGAATATGAGAATCGTGTTTTGAATGAATTGTCTTTTGAGTTAAAGCAACAACAGGACAGGGAACATAAAATGAACTTCGACAACAAATATATGAGAAGCCTTTCTGAGACATCAATGATTGATATTTATGAAATTATCATCAGAAATATCTATACCCCATTAAGGCATTATTCTTTAAAGTCCATTGCCAAATGGTTGGGGTTTAAATGGCGCATTGGATTAGATGGTAGAAGTTCTATTCAGGAGTACAGAAGGTGGTTAAACACTGGAAACAGTAAGCATTTGGAAGCATTGTTGCTCTATAACGAAGATGATTGTAGAGCAACAAAAGTTGTTAAAGAATGGATCATTGATCCATCCGCTTTTGAACATAAATTTATGATTCTTAACAGGAGAGATGTTGATGATATACTCAAAAGAAAATGATCAGAACACACAAGCAATAAAGGTAAAAACACTTTTTCTTTTTGATATGGATGGAACTGTTTATATCGAGAATCAAATCATTCATGGGGCTGCGGAGTTTCTACAAACTATCAAAAAAATGGGGAGGAAAAAGTTCTTTTTGACAAATAATTCTTCAAAACCCAAAACAGAATATTTTAGGAAGCTTAAAGGATTTGGTGTTGAGGTTTCAGAAGAAGAAATTATTACGTCCAACAGATTGACTGCTGCTTATTTAAACCTCCATTACCCAAGAGCAAAGGTCATGTATTTAGGTAATTACGAGGCATCTGAAGAAATGAAAAAAATGGGAATCAACGTTATTCCACCATATAAAAGAAATTTGGACAGAAAGATTGATGTTGCTGTTATCGCTTATGATACTGGTATAACATATGAAAAAATTTCAGTCTTCTCATATTTTTTAAATCAGAATGTTCCGTATATTGCAACACATCCTGATATTAACTGCCCATCGGAAATTGGATTGATTCCTGATGTAGGATCATTTATTTCAATGTTTGAACGTTCCACTGGCCGCATACCTGAAACAATACTGGGTAAACCTTCCACAAGTGTTTTGGATTTTGTCTTTTCTACAGATGAAATCAATAAAAATGATGTTGTTTTTATTGGAGATAGACTGTATACGGATATCAAATTGGCAAATGATTCCAAAATCATGTCAGTATTGGTTTTGTCTGGTGAAACTAAAATAGAAGATGTTGAAAAATCAAATTATTCTCCCGATTTAATCGTGGATTCTTTGGAGGATCTTAACAAAATATTTGAAGAGGAGAATGCATATGAACACAACTGAAAATCAGTTCAAAGAGCTACTGGAAAAAATTTTAGTAAACAAAAAGGGTTTGTTTACATTAAGATATATTCAGCAGCGATTAAAAGTGGGAAACAAAGATCTGATGGAAGTATTGGCTCAATGGATCGATATTTTAATCGAACAGGACGAAATTGATTTAATCAACGTGGGAAAAGATAAAAACAACGTTATTGTTTATATGACCAAAAGCCATTTTGAACAAATTATGAAGGATTCGTTTATCAATGCAGATTACATCGTTGATGAAAATTCCACATACACAATCTTCACCCAGACAACAAAAACACAAAATCCAAATACTGATATGTTGGTCAAGAAGATTGAAAAATATTTTCAACCATTAGTCAGATTTGACAAAGGCTCTAGAAATGTACCGATTATGTTTAATCTTTTTAAACTCTTTGTGCCTGAACGATTGATCAATATCTCCAATGATATGATGGAAAACATTACTTCCGAACAAATAGGAATACAAAAAAATAGAAAAATCAAAAAATCTGTTTTTAAGGCAAAAAAAGTGGAGCAACACGATAATAATGCAGGTGAAATAATCCTCACAGCGCTTAGTTACCTTTTATTGGAGAAAGGCAAATTAATTTTATCTAAATCAGAAATTGAAGATTCCAGGGGATATAAGGTATTTTTCAATGCACCTGATTTCTCCGTTTTCATGAATTTAGTCAAAAAGGTCTATCCGTTTAATCCCTTTGTTTGCGATCAATTTATCAGTTTTTATCCGGAAAATTGGTTGGATATCACCCGTATCAAAAATCAAATTATACACGAAGATCCTCAAAGTTTTTTCCAACATCATTTTGAATTTTTAGCTGCCAATGAAGTCTCAACATTGGTCAAATTAATAAAAACCAATCATTCGCTTAATCAAACGAAAAAACCTACTGTTATTGAAAAGAATGATGAGGTAAAAGAAGAAACAAAAAATATTGCTCAAGAAACAAACTTGAGAAAACCTGTTCAAGAGAAGGAAAATCAGCAGAAACCTGTGGAGATAGCCAAAATGATCAAAGAAAAAATTTTAAAAGAAAAGCCAAAAGGTGAGAATCAGAAAAAAAAGAAGGTACAAACATCTGAACCATTAACATTCCTCAATGAAATAATTCATAAAGAAAGCGGAAACAATCAATCTGAAGAAAATAGTATTACAAAATTAGATGTTGAAAAAGAAGAAGAAAATGATCAAGAACACTTAATTGATCGTATTCATCTTTTGAATAAAAAAGAAATGCATCATCTTTTAATGATTTTAGATTCTACAAAAATCAATTCGGGATATTATTTACATTCTGCAAAAGATGAAGTATTTAATAGTTTTATTAAACAAAATAACTTGTCTGAATTGTTCACAATATCTGATACTAAAGAAGGGTATCGCATTAAAAGAAAGTATTCGGTTGAGGATAACCAATACCAGATTTTAAGAGAACAGATAGAAAACTCCATTTTAGGTTCTTTTAATGATTTAGAACAATCCTCGCCAGAAATCAAGGGACTTAATTTATCTCAAAATATTGATGAGAAGAACGCAGAATCCGAAAATCAAAAAGAGGAGTTAATCGGTACATCGCTTCTTGATCATTTTCTAATAGAAGATTTCTCTGAATCAAAACCAGAGAAAGTGGTTCAGAAGAACACAATAACAACGGAATCCGACGAAGGAACTTTTGAAATTGATGAAAACGAAAATGCATCAAGCGAGCCATCAGATTTACTTAGTATTGATGATCACAGTGATGAGGATGTTAACCATTATTTTGGGATTGCAGATGAAGATGTCTTATCTCCAAAAGAACCTGATAAGATGTACAATGAGATGACCGGGATTGATAATCATCCAGAGAACTTTCATTCTGATTTATTCATCGAGAATAACGAAGAATCTGCAGAGAAGCCGCCCGAAAAAGCAGAAACTACAGCAAAACAACCAACTTCATTCACTGAAAATACAAACCAATTAAGCGGAAAAGTAATATCTGTTTTAACTGAAGATCAGGAAAAATGGTTGAAAATTAAAATGCTTTCGGAAGTTATTGGATTTGAACTTAGAGATGGTCTGGCATATAAACCCGAAATAGCTGTATTTGACGAAGGCTTTTCTCACTTGGAACCTATCGCAAAAAGTACTGGCGCCACTATTATGAATATCAAAGAGTTTGTTAATTTATTGGGACTGAGGGATAAGCATTGAAGAAAATGATCTTTCTTTTTTTCTTGATCTTTGTGGTATGCATTTTCTCCGTTTTACTAGTTCTTCAAAAACCACAAATCATGATCGTTCGAACATTTGAGCTTATCAATGAAATACAAATGAACAAAACAATAGTATTTCCGGATAAAGTCTTGATAAAAGCTCCAACGGATGACTTCATTGAGGACATTCGACAGGAAATAGGTAATTTCGTTGAAAACGAAACCGTAATTATTCAAATGGAAAGTAAAGAAGAAGCATATCAATTGGCTAAATCGAAGAACGAATTTGCTGTTTCACTTCTTAATTCCGGAAAAGCAATCCAGGAAGAAAAGAAACAAGCAGTTGAATTAGCTGAAAAGAGGCTTGAAAATACCAAAATTAAAACACCGGTGGATGGCTATATTATTAGTTTCAGTGTTAACAAGCATCTTTTTGTTTCAAAGGGGACTATTTTAGCTGAAATATTACCCAAGGATGCCAACGCTTATATTCAAATTTATCCAGATGAAATGACTTTGTTGAAGAAGGCTAAATATGTTGAATTGGTACTTATGCCAAGCAATGAAAAAAAATTATTGGGAGAAATGGTTTTTACTGAACAAAACGGTCAATATCTATTAGTCATTGATCTAGATATTGATGAAATGAATACAAGATCATTGAATGAATTATCCTGCAAATTAGACGTCACTTATGTTGAGCAAATGGCTGCATGGATTCCGGAAGATTATCTTTTCGACGAAATAGTGTATCTTAATAATCAGACAAAGAAAAAGGTAACTGTTCTAAAGCACAAAGATGATTTATTTTTGGTAAGCGGTTTAGATGATAAAGATGTCATCGTGAAAAAGAGGTGAAAAAATGGCAGTATTAGACATTCCGAAATTAATCTATCATGCTTTTCAACTCAACGCATCTGACGTTCACCTTTCAGTAGGAGAACATCCTGTTTACAGAGTGTTTGGGGAATTACAGAGATTACAAGATGTTCCGGTTTTCACAAAAGAGGATCTTGAAAAAAGCATTGATTATCTTTACGAGAAAATCGGTTTAAAAAAAACCGACAAAAAGGAAAATGATTTCTCTTTTGGCATACAGGACATCATAAGAGTTAGGACAAATATCTATTATGAAAGAAGGAATCCGGCAGCTGCATTTAGAATTATTACCAAAAAAGTCAGAACACTTGACGATTTGCAGCTTCCATCTATACTTAGAGAATGGAGTGAAAAGAAAAGCGGACTTATTTTAGTTGCAGGCCCAACCGGTAGTGGTAAATCAACTTCTATGGCCGCTATGTTAGAACATATTAATGTGATTAGTAATGTACATATTCTAACCGTTGAAGACCCTATCGAATATATTTTCGAAAGTAAAAAGGCCCTCATTCATCAAAGGGAATTGGGATTGGACACGGATTCCTTCAAAGATGGTTTGAAATTTGCACTCAGGCAGGATCCCGATGTCATACTGGTTGGTGAAATGAGAGACTTGGAAACAATGGCTTTGGCGTTAACTGCAGCGGAAACAGGCCATTTGGTCTTCGGGACAATTCATACAAACTCTGCTCCTACAGCCCCAGAAAGAATTGTGGATGTTTTCCCCGCACATCAACAAAGACAGATCACTTTACAATTGGCAAACAGTTTAATCGGTGTCTTGTATCAACGACTTGTCAAACGGAAGGATGATAAAGGCTTTTTCCCGGTGGCTGAAATCATGATCGCCACATCCGGGGTGCGTAATTTGATCAGAGAGCAGAAACTTCATCAAATTGGTACTTTGATGGAAACCGGGAAAAAATACGGCATGAAGTCTTTTGATGAGGCTTTATTAGATGCACATGAAAACGGTATCATTTCAAAAGAAATGGTTTTTGAATTTTGCAGAGATCTGGAAAAAGTGGAGAAAAAATTTGGACAACAATCATTCTGAAATGAAACAATTAGAAGATTTATTTAATTTTCAAAAACTCGTGAACAACAAGGAAGAAATACCAACAGATGTTTTGGCGTTTGTTGGAGATTCGTTTTTTAATATGATTGCTACTTTTAATTCCATAGGAGACGGAAGAATTAAAACATCAAAAGCTTTCAAGAATGGCGTTAAATCAAAAAGGGCTTCTGGTCAAAGAAAATATTTAGAACAAATACAATCAATGCTTACTGATGATGAATTGAATGTGGTTAAAAAAGGTCTCAATTCGAAGGGAGCTAAAAAAAGAGGTAATGACTATGATTATCGATACTCAACGGCATTTGAAACCTTAATTGGTTATTTGTTTTTAAAACAGGAGTGGGAAAGGCTTGATTTACTCTTTAGTGAGTGCTTTAAATGACGATAAATAGATAACTTCGTGATAGAAGGTGAAACAATGAATATTGCAAACGAGCCCTCTGCATCTATTTCTGTTCAAGCCCTTTCAAAAAAAAATCAATCTAAAGGAAAAACAGAGGCTTACTTGGGTAAAGTTATTGCCAAATCCGGCAAAGAAATACAAGTACTTATTAACGATAAAGTTTACAAAATAGAACCCGGTAATGCAGAAAGCATTAAAGTGGGAGACAAGATTCAAATCTTTTTCGGGAAAAACTTACCTGCTGAGATTTCCGAAGAAATGTTAAAAAAAATTAGCGGAAAACTCCTAGACGTCTATTCGCTTTCTTTGCCTTATCAAACAACAAGAGAGCTTGAAGATATTATCAATCAGATGCCACAAAATGAACGCTTACAGTTTGCCAAAATCTCAAACGAACTGGTTCAACTGATAGAAACCATTTTAAAAGATGAATATGGCTTACAAACTCTTTCTGATTCAGATGCGAAAAAAGAGAGTGTCAACCTTTACAATCCTTCTGAACCATTCAATCGACGCTTAATCGAACTATCTCTAAAAGTAAAAGAGATGGGAAAAGCATGGGATCAAATTCCCAATGAAATAAAAAAAGAAATCGTTAAAAAGTATGTTTTATTTGATTTCCAAAAAAAACAAATCAGTACAAGTGAGAATATGAAAGAAGTGGGACAATTTTCTATAAATAATGATGAAAAAAAAGATTTAGAAAATTTAATTTCTCAATCCGCTGTAAATAAGCAAGCGAGCCATGGCAATCTCAGTCATGATTTTGACTTAAAACAATTTAATGAAGAAAAAGAGATACCAAACAACATGAGTCAGAATGATCAAATTGATAATAGGCAAATTAAGAAAGGAAATCTGAATATCGAAAAAAAAGATGTAGACTCTTTTAGTCCAATGGAAGTCCTAAAAAAAGTAGATGGTAGAACGGTATCAGAAAGAAATGGAATGGAGAAAGTATCTTCAGATAACCGTCGACTCAATCAAAATGAGAAAATGATTGCCACTGATAATTCAGAGAGTGAAGAGGTTTCTTCAAAACAAAAAATGCTTATGAATAGTTTAAAAGACTTAAATAAAACAGAAAAGCATGATCAAGAAATAATCCCACAAACAAATAATGAAAATCACAAAATAGAAAAAGCTTTGATTGAATCTCTTAAATATAGTGAGCAAAAAAGCCTTGGCGGAGAAAAGGATCTTAGTTTTTCTCAAAAACCGCTTCCCGCTTTTTCAGAAGAAGATATGAGAAAAGTGAGTAATATTCTTCAAAACACTTTGAGTAAACCTTTATCAATGGAAACAAATCTTGAACAGTTGGAAAAACTTTCAAAAATATCTTTTTCTGAGTCTGAAAAAACAGACCAATCATTTTCACAAAATCAATTTGATAAATTCTCTTCAGAACAACATTCTAATAGCGTTCTCAAATTATTAGAAAATCTGATAGCCTTTGATAAAATGTCAAAAGCGTCTTTTCCTTCTTATCAGTCTGTTTCCGATCACCGCTTTCCTGATTTAACTTCTGTGGAAGCTTTTGACAAAATGATTAAAACATCTCTAATGAGTATGGAGATACAAGAAATGTTTTCCTCATTGAAATCCTATGGGGTAACCACACATGATGCTTATCATACCACGCTGGATATTGTTAATATAGCAGCAAGATCAATTAAAGAGCATGCTATTGCACCGCAGATTTATTCATCAGCGTTAACAAAGTTTTTGAAACTTAGCTTACCTCAATTGATTATCAATCATCAAATCGATCTAAGAGATGAAGAAGGACTTTTCAAAAAGGTTGAATCTTTTTCTAAAAAAGTCTTTATGATTATCAAAGCTTACGCTGAAAGATTAATGGCAAATAAAGAGCAAGAATTACATCCATCGAATGTCAAAATAGACGAAAAAGAAGAAATTCCTAATCAAAACAATCGATTAAAAACAGCAACAAATAATCAAAATCAAATGGAATCAAAAGGTCAACTCGTGAAGAATACAGGAGAAACGGAGTCAGGTATTGCAAACCCATTAAAGGATCAGCAGGGAAAAAGCGGAGCATCTCCTCAACAAATGGAACAAATGCCAAAAACGACTTCTGAAATCAGAACTAAAGAAGGAACAATGGATAATATCAACCAAAAAGAGCTTGGTTCGACCATTCCAACGAATCAGAAAAACCAATTAGATCAGAATATTCAATCAGAAAAGGGGATTCCAATCGAATCAAAACCAAGTGAATCATCTTATCGAAATGAAATAGGTTCAGAAAAAATTCTTAAATTTCTTAATGTATCTCCTGAAAAAACTGATTTTTCAACTGCTTATTCATCTTTAATATCAGTTAATTCCCAGCCCTTTGTAATTGACTTACAGCATCAAATGATGAATAAAAGCGGATATGAAAAAAGTGAAATGTACCGAGTATTTATTGAGACAAACACCCAATTATTTGGCACAGTATTTGTGGATACTGTGGTAACTGACAACAAAATAGATATCTATATTTATGCAGAGCAACAATATGCTAAGGCATTTACCAACCATTCTTCAACATTAATTAAAAGAATCAAAGAAACTGATTATCAATTAAGGGGTTTATTTATTAGAGAAAAATTAGATCAAAACGGGATACTTAAGCATAAAATGAAACGTTTTTCTAACCTCAAAAAAGAAGGAGGTTTTTATCAACTAGCATGACAAAACAAGATAGATCTTTTCAATATCTCAACAAACCAAAAGGAAATCAAGTAAATAAAGAAGAGATATCTCAAGCAGCTGCTTTAAAATATGATCCTGATGAGGGTCCTGTGCCGAGAATTGTGGCTCAAGCAAAAGGCGAGTTGGCGAAACGAATTGTTGAAATCGCTTTGGAAAATGATATTCCGATTTATAAAGACGAGCAATTAGTGGAAAAGTTGTTGGAATTAGATTACTATTCAGAAATACCTCCGGAATTGTATAAGGCAGTAGCTGAGGTAATTGTTTATGTTTATCAACTTGGCGGGTTTAAATAAAAGAGAGGGAATATTTTGACAAAAAAAATTTTTAGTGATTATCAAGAAACTTTGGATTATTTTTTTCATTCAAGACCACACGGAACAATCAAATTAGGTTTAGAAAGGATTAAAAGATTACTCCATTTAATAGGAAATCCACAGACTTCTTTTGATGCCTTGCAGATAGCCGGCACAAATGGAAAAGGCTCAGTCACACGATTTTTATCAACAATTTTTACTGAATCCGGTTTTAAAACCGGTGCGAATTATTCCCCACATTTGGTTCGTTTTAACGAAAGAATTACCTACAACAACGAGATGATAAGTGATGAAGATATTGTAACCATTGCCAATGAGATTTATGAAGCGGTTGATACGATGGATAAAATTTCAGAAGAAATGAAACCGAGTTTTTTTGAATGTGCAACAGCAATGGCCTTTAAATATTTTCAAAAAAAGGATTGTGAGATTGCAGCTGTCGAAGTAGGATTAGGTGGACGATTAGATGCCACAAGTGCCTTAAATCCTGATGTAACTGCCATAACTTCAATCAATTTTGATCATGTGAAAACTTTAGGAGATACAATAGAAAAAATAGCCTTTGAAAAAGCAGGAATTATCAAATCAAACACACCGATGATTTGCGGTACTGATTTGCCCGATGCAGTAAACATCATTGAGATGGTTGCAAGAGAAAAAAAGGCTCCTTTTTATCGATATTTAGAAGATTATCGCTACTTCCCTGTAAAAAACGAATTGAACGCCAATGAATTTCATTTTCAAAGTAATAAGCTTGATATTAACAACCTCAAATTAAAAATGAATGGTATTCATCAGATGAAAAATGCTTCAACAGCCATAATGGCTTATCTTCTTTACTGTGAAGTAAAAGGTCTTGAGTACTCTGTTGATGTGATTAGCAGGTCATTTGAAAAAGCTTATTGGCCCGGAAGGTTTGAAAAGATATCAGAAGATCCCATAATCATTGTTGATGGAGCGCATAATGGAGAAGGGATCGATTCGCTGATCGAAAATTGGAAAATCTATTTCAACGCACAAAAACCAATATTGCTCACTGGTATGTTAAGCGGTAAAGATTATCACACGATCTGTAAAGTATTATCTGATATTTCAGATTCAGTCATCATCACAGAACCAAATTCACCCAGAGATACCGATACTTCTCTAATCGTTCAAGAATATCTCAAACACAAAGAAAAACAAGAAGTCTTTTATTTGCCCGAACATAAAGAGGCATGTTTGAAAGCGTTAGAACTCTCGCAGCATGACAATTTGCCCATACTGATTACCGGGTCGCTTTATGTCATTGGGTACTTAAAAGAAATAATGAGATCTTTAAGTTAGCAGAATTTCTCCATATGTGATAAAATTTTATAACTATCATTCTTGTGCCAAACAGGAAGGAGTGTGTATGGAAGAAAATTGGAGAAAATCTGATTTTGAGTTTTTTTTAATCAATACCGTTAAAGCCTCGATCAATGATAACAAATGGAGAAATCAAATTCTATATTCTTTGGAGGCCGGCGGGAAAAGATTTAGACCTGCTTTGTGTTGTTTATGTGGAGAAGCGTTGTTAATAGATTCCGATTCATTGTTTACAATTGCTTCTGCTGTCGAGTTATTGCATACTGCCTCCTTAATCCACGATGACTTACCTGAAATTGATAACGATGATTATCGAAGAGGTCGGTTATCTCACCATAAACAGTTTAGCCATGGGACAGCTGTAGTAGCAGCTGATTTCATTTTTTTCTTAGCCTTTGAACTGATAATGCGATTAAACAGCACAGCATTAAACCACTATTTTTCTCGTTGTTCTCAAGATCTTGCCTATGGAGAGTACTTGGATATTTTGATGGAAAAGGGGTCAGAAATCACTCAAGAGGAAATTGAAAAGATGTATGAATATAAAACAGCAAGGCTTATCGAATTTTCTATGTCAGCATCGTCGGTTTTGGCAAACAAATCGGATCAACACATCCAACAAATAAAAGGTGCCGGTCAAAATATGGGGATTGCCTTTCAGATTCTAGATGACCTTAAGGGGATTGAAGGACGATTTGAAGATATTGGAAAAACGCCTGGAAAAGATATAATGAATAATAAAAAAACGATTCCACGAATTTTAGGTATTAATACTTCAAAAGAATTGGTGATAAAGAAAAAAAACCAATGCATGGATCAACTGAGATTCATAAAAACTATTGATGGATCAGATTACGAGAATGTTTTAGATTATTTATCAATGGTTTGGGAAAAAATTGAGATTGCATAATGAGAGGATGATAAGTTTTGGGTTTTTTAAAAACTATTTTTAAAAAGATTAAGGAGTTCTTTGGAAAATTGAAGAAGTTTCAATTTAAAAATATAATCGCTTATTTTAAATCCCACCGTTTGTTATCAATGATTTATTTTGCGATAGTAGTTTTACTTATCGTTGCTATTATCCTCATTATAAGCAATTATAGGAAACAGGAAACGAAAATTGCTATGAGTAAAACAGATGAAAATGCTGCCACAACAGATATTAAAGATCTGACTCTAACCATACCGGAAAATGCCTTTCCTTATCCAAAAGGATTTACAGTAAACAATATAGCAAGGGATGCAGCTTATGATAAAGTAAAAGCATTAGGTAATTTTTACGGCGAAATTTATGAGTTAACACCGACAGACGGAAGGAACGACTTAGCACTTGAACCTATAACTTATACATACAAAATTCCGACTGAATTTTATTTTGGAGATGAATACAATAACTTTGAATTACTTTATATAGAAGATAAAGAAAACCCTGTGGTTAAAACCTTCTTTGGAGGGGAAATTGTTTTTGATACAAGGAATCAACCACTGCTATTAGCAAAAGGATTTCATGGATCATTAGTAGGATTGAGAGTAAACAATCCTGAAAAACAAAAACTAGGAATTAAAAAAATAATCGAAAAACCGGATACGCTAAAACCCGATTTATTATTGGTTCCCGGTATTGACATTAATTTCCGGGGTTTTTTGCCAAATACAATCAGTAATACAAATCCGCAAGGAAATAATCTTTGGGAAGTAACTTTTGAAGACAGAAGCATTTGGGTTTACGATTATCCCCTTTCTGAAACAAGAAGTGCTAATTACGTTAGAGAAGCACAAAACTATTTTACTGATATCTCAAATACAAGCTATGTAAGATTGGAAGCAGAAAAATTAGCTAAGATCCTTCTCGAAAGTGATCAGGAATATGATATTATTGCACATGGTCTAGGAGGTATAATAGCCAGATACGCAGTTGAAAACTATCCGGTCAAGAATATTCGAAAAATGGTATTAATATCTGTTCCAAATACAGGTACAAATATTGTTAACCCATCCTTTCTCAATCTTTTATACGGAAAAGACACCAATGTTTTATCACAAATTTATGGGCTTGATACCGACACCATACGATACTTAACAAGAAACAACTTGGGCTATCTGGAAAACATCAATGCATTTTATACAGACATTTTGCCTGATGCAGAAGTGATAAAAACATTGGAAGATTCTATTCGAAGCGATATAGACTACTTTTTTATAGCCGGTAGCAGACCGGACTTCGATGTAGATCTTGAAGAATCCCAATTTGCCAAGTTCTATCCTGAAAACACTTCAGAAAAGGGCGATGGGATCGTATCTGTCTATAGTGCCATTTTTCCATCATTGGAAGAATCTCCTAATCAAAAAGACAATATCCTTTCGAAAATTGTTCCTTATTCTTTTTTTGATATTTTTCTGCAACAACAAACGCTTCAATTTATTCACACCTATCTTGAAGAAGGGATTGAAGTGGTAGAGATTCCTGAATACGAGGATGACACATTTAGAGAATGGATGTTCGATTCACCTAGTTCTACAATCACGGATTCCACAGAACAAAAAACCTCCAATATCTTTTCAGCAACCTCGACCGAAAATGAAATGACCGAAGATTCAGACTTAACTCGTAATAGTACAACAATACTTTCTCAAGATGTGTCAAATAAAGATCAGTTGGAAGATTGGAAAAGTGAAGATGCTAAAACTGAATATACCGCTCCATCCCAATCAAGTATTTCAGAGACGATAAAAACAAAAATCGATAGTTTGAACGATTTGTCAATAGAAAGCACTCATACTCAAATAGCTGAAAATAATATTGAAAAGACTATTTCTATTATCAAAAATCTCAACGATTCTAATGAAACAAAGGAGTCGATTACAACTGACAATACAAAACAAAAAACTACTCAAATGGAGAAATATGCCCCTGATTCATCGAAATGGAATACAAATTTGTTCCCAACTACATTTTTAAATATTCAGAATATGATTATTTATCAGCTTACAAGTCACAAAATCCCTTATGCATCTGCACCATTCGGATTAGCATCTGTAGGAGAAATAATTTATCTCTTTGACAAAGAAGGGGTTATTACTTTTAAAAATGGTATTTTTGAAAGAATATCTGAAAAACCGGTTAACGCATACTATTGCGACCGTGAAAAACTTTATATTGTACAAAATAATATTATGACGGAATATTCTGAAGGGAATCCTATTAAAATGTCTTATTTGATGTTTGAAGCACCCGTTTTGTCTTTAGCGATTACTGATGCACATCAATATTATTTGCTGAATCAAGATGGTTTAACCTTTGAAACGCCCTTGAAAAGTTATAAATTGGATGGACACTATGGACAAATCATTTTATATGGTATCTATCCTTATATTGTTACTGATGCGGGGGTTTATTTGTTCGACGGACAAGAATGTGAAATGATTTATAAACCTTATCGATCTGATATCCAGTTGAAGTCTGGAATTGTTTATAACGATTCACTATATCTACTGGCTTCAGATTATTCATTACGAGCTGTTAGTCTAGATGGACAAAAATTCCTTTTGGAAACCGTAAACAACTCCGGTGGAATAAAATTAATACATCATGCCGATAAGCTCATTATTGCTGGAAGAAACAAATTCAACATAATTGATTACTCCTATAAAAAACCAGAAGGAGCCACATTCGAAATTCCAAAAGATGATAAAATGATTGATGCCGATATTTTTGAAGGAAACATAATTGTATTAGTGCGAGAAGGTGATTCCTCATTTATAAAAAAACTAGCAATTATGGAATAAAGACTGCCATATTTATACTAATGATTTTGGTTTTACCATTGTCCTCTGTTTTAGCTGATGATGAAGATAATGCAATGTCACTCTATTTTTCAGGAAAGGATTCCTATAATTCCGGAAATTACGAAGATGCACAAGAATTCTTTCAGCAAGCATTGATTAAAGATGAAAACATAGAAGCCAAAGCCCAAAACATTAAATATATGCTGGGTGTAAGTGCTTTCAATAACGGAGATTATAAGACAGCTAAAACTTACTTAAGTTTATTTTTATCCAATCCTATTGCTCAGGATTTATTGAATAAAATAGATGCCTATGAAGAGACTTTACCTGAAGATTTCGTCTATCATACCGATAACTATCAAAAACAAGTTACCAATCCGACAACTTCATCACAAATAACAGATAATAATCAAAATAATGAAGAAGAAAGCATAAATTCGACTTCCATTATCATTATTGTCGTTACAACAGTTTTGATCATCTCTTTTGCTGTTTTTTTTGAAATTAAAAAAAGTCTTTTTAGTCAAATTGCCTTAAAATTGGTAGGAGTATCTGCAAACACCATACTCATTGGTTCTAAAAATGAAATGGGTAGAATGGAAGATGGACAGTTGCGTTCAGTGAATGAAAACGCTCAGACATCCATCCCAGAAATCAACACTGCTTCGCTTTTAGAAACACCATTTGACGAAGAAATAGATATTGAAAGTATGGCTTCCAAAGATATAAAAGAAATATCCAAATTTTTTGATGATGTAGATGATGATGAACAAGAAACCGGCACAATCAATTCTGATAATGTTAATGAAATAGTTATTGATTCGATATTAGATGAGTCTCAAGAAAAGGAGAAAGAATATGATAATGCCCGTGAATCGATTCTCAATTCAATATTAGATAATGATGCTAACATTGAGAGTAGGATTCAAGATGATGAAAATGCTTTAAGCAGGGAACAAGTATTGATACCCAAACCCGAAAAAATCGAAGATGAAGTTTCAAAAAAGCCAAAATATGAACATCTCGACAATGTACCCGATGATTTTAATGTCAATAAAGCGATTGATAAAGCCTTTATGCTTATCAAAGAAAGTCAGGAGATCATTAACAATCAAGATTTGGAGGATAAAGATTTCAAATCTATCGAAGAAATGGAAAAAGAGATGGAAGAAAAAGAACGGATGAATCTTCATTATTTTCAGGTGATAGAAGAGTTGGATGATACATCAATGAACAAATTCTTTGATTATATCTTTGATGTGCATTCAGAAAAAATAATGAAATAATGAAAAGAATTACATCAGTGGTTATTATTCCTTTATTTTGTTCAGAAGAAGCGATTAAGATTTTATTTACTAGAAGAAACTTGAAATTGAAACATCATCCCGGAGAAATGTCATTTCCTGGAGGAAAAGTTGAATTCGGTGAAACATTCATTGAAGCCGCAAAAAGAGAAACATTTGAAGAAATAAATTGTAAGGTGATTAAGGTTATCGGCAAACTAGATCCCGTGATGACGCTTGTTTCAGATCATTTAATCTTACCTTTCATTGCCTATATCGATACTTCAACCCTCTTTCTAAATCGAAATGAAGTAGAATCCATTCATACTGTTACTGTGCAGGAATTTTGTAAAACAAAAATGAATAGAATAAGAGTTGGTTATAATAGCATTTATATCAAATCACCAATTTGGCAGTTTTCAGATTTTTATGTTTGGGGTGCTACAGGTAGAATCTTAGCAGAATTCAAGGATTGGTTGAAAGAAAATTCTATTTAGTCTTTCGTAAAAAAACGGGGGTAAAATCCCCCGTTTTTTTTATTTAAAAAAAACTCTTATTGGTCCTGAATTAGTTTTAGTACTTCTTCGTTCTCAGGATCTAATTCAAGAATTTTGTCTGAAAACACTCCTGACTTTATCACCAAAAATGACGAACGTGTAACAACGAGCTTTGAAACTCCC
>CAYYNI010000023.1:0-18174 GCA_964472765.1 uncultured Thermotogaceae bacterium
TCCCAGAATCTGACATATCTTCCAACGTTGGTTTCCATTCAGATGGATTATACCCCATCTCGATGGTTTTTGTTTCCAGTCCTAATTTTTCTTGTAACATCAGCATACCCCGTTCAGTTGAATCAAAAAACGATTTGTCTCCAAGCGTTCCATTAATAAGATTTAATACTTTCGGTGTTGAAAAAACACTTAATACAAATACAGTTAATAAGATAAAAATTAACGCCTTTTTCATAGGTACACCTCCAGAAGTATATGGGCGTTATGCCCTGTCTTTTTCAATCAATAATTCAATAGTTTTAAAAGCAATCTGAATGGATTTTTCCATTCCTATCTCAAAATCCTCCCCGGCTTGTTGATAGTCATCCATAAGATTCTGGCGAGCTTCTCTTGTTGTCAAAATAGCACCTGTTCTCAAAGAATAGAGCGATCCTAAAACATAAAGAGCTGAAATTTCCATCTCTACAGCCAAAACATTCGCCTTGGCCAACATCTTTGAAAATGCGATAGCTGCATCCGGATCAAAATTCCTACCATAATAAGAGTCGGTTGAATGAACAATTCCTAGATGATGAGGATGATCGATTATTTCTGCAGCCTTTTTCATGTTGCTAATCACCGAAAAATCAGCTACAGCAGGAAATTCTTTGGGAACATAGTACACCATTGTTCCGTCTGATCTCACGGCTGCCGTTGCAATAATGGAGTCGCCCAAATTGATATAAGGCTGAAGAGCACCTGTCGTTCCCACCCTGATAAACGTATCAGAGCCAAGTGTCCGAACCTCTTCAACATCAATGGATATACAGGGTGCTCCCATTCCTGTGGACATGACGCTTACTTTTTCACCTATTAAATACCCCGTCATAGTGAAATATTCACGATTATCCCCCACAATTTCGGGATTATCCAAATACTTGGCCATTCGTTTCACTCGCCCACGATCTCCGGGTAACAAAACATATCGGCCAACCCGTTCTCTGTCTTCTATTTGAATATGATATGTCGGATTTTCCATTCAAACAACCTCCGCTTTTTTTATTGATATTGTGCCAGTTTTGAAAACAACAAATTGATGAACCTCTCTCTATCTGCTTTTATTGCCCACTTTGAATTCACAGGTTTACCTGAGTTTTTCCAGTAATCAACTACTGTTTGACCATAAGTCAACTCACCTTTTAATTCCACCTGGCCGTAATACTCTTCATATTCAAATATTTTTGGATCGATTAAATAGGCAATCGTACATGGATCGTGCAACGGAGCACCCTCAATTCTGAATACATCATAGTAAGTCTGATGAAAGAATTCAAGAAGCACCCCCATCTTTGAAACAATAAACGAGGAGAAAGATTGCATCTTTTTGATTTCATCCATAAAAATTTTCGTTTGATGGGTTACGTCCAACCCAAAAACAGTCAGTGGCACATAAGTGTTAAAAACAATTTGGGCTGCTTCAGGATCGGCATAAATGTTAAATTCGGCTACCGGTGTTGTATTACCAAATGTGATACCACCACCCATGATGACTACTTCTTTGATTTTTCCCACTAATTCAGGATAGGCCAAGAAAAACGAGGCAATGTTTGTTAAAGGTCCAACCGCACAGAGCGTCACTTCACCCTGAAATTCACTGACTTTTTCGGCCATGAATTTTACGGCGGATCTCGAATCCTCTTTTAATCGAGGATTCGGTAAATTTGCACCTTCCAATCCTGATTCTCCATGAATATCAGGTGCTACAATTTGGTTTCTGATAAGAGGCTTAGAAGCCCCTCGACACACCGGAACCTTTATATTCCCATTTTCAACAAGAATTAAGGCATTTTTGGTGGTGTTTTCCACATAAGAATTCCCGGCAACGGTTGTTACTCCGAGTAATTCAATCTCATCGGCTATTCCTGCCAAAAGAATGGCAACCGCATCATCATGACCGGGATCACAATCCAGAATTACCTTTCTTTTCATAAAAGCCTCCTTTGAAAAATAAGTGGTAGAAATATTGTATATCCATGGTACTAACCAATCGCTTTTACAATTTATTCACGTCATCAAGATACTTTCTTTACCACATACCGATTAGCCTTTATCGTCAAGCGGCTGTGCTTTGTAATTCTAAAAGAACACCTAATCTTCTTTCACATTTGATACATCTTGATTGATTATTAAGAATTATACCATATGAAAGGGTCAGTTCAAAGAAAAAAACGGGCAAAACAGCCCGTTTTTTTCTCAGCTTTCTGTCTTGTTCCACTATAAAATGAACTTGTTGATATCCTCTTCCAACTGACGGTTCAAAATTGTTAATTCATTTGAAGTATTTGAAAGATCTGTTACTGAATCAGTTTGCCGTTCTAATTGTCTAACCATATTTTCAACCTGAGCAGAGGCATTGACCATCGACCGTGCGGATTGATCCATTGCATCCGCTATTTCCTGCGCCGCTGCGCTCTGTTCTTCAGATGTGCTATTCAAATTATGCACCGAGTCCGTTACCGTCTCTAATCGTTCCAGGATATGTTCGAATTGTTCCAATGCTTCTTTCGAATTTTGTTCCATCTTGTTCACAATTTCTACCGTCTTATCCGATGCGTCGTTCACTTCTCCTACCCCGTTGCCGATCTCTTTGAGCATCTTCGCTATATCTTCTGTGGATTTGTGGCTTTCCTCCGCCAGTTTCCTGATCTCATCCGCTACCACCGCAAAACCTTTTCCCGCTTCCCCTGCTCTGGCTGCTTCTATCGCTGCGTTCAGTGCCAGTAAATTCGTCTGTTCGGAGATTCCCGATATCGTTTTCACGATTTCCCCCACGTTCTTTGCATTCGTCTGTAATTCTTCCACTACCCTGGAAGTCGCTTTTGCCTGTTCTTCCGCTTCTTTGACGATATCTGCTACTTTCATCAGCTCCTTTTGTCCGTTTCTCGCCGATTGGGACGTTTCCTGCGTCCTTTCGTACAGGTCGTTGGTAATGTCTGTGATGTTCTTCGCCGAGGCGGCTACTTCTTCTACTCCCGAACTCACTTCTTCTATCGCTGCTGATGTGTCTTGGACATCGTTTTCCGTCTTGTCCGCCTGTGTCTTCAGTTCTTTCGATATCGTTTCGGATTCACCTGCTACTTTTTCGAGCTTTTCGGTAGACCCCTTTACTTCGTCAATTGCCCCCTTAAATCCGATTAACGTCTTTTTGATGACATCCACAACTCCAGCAAGCGCTTTTTCAATTTGACCAATTTCGTCCTTTCCACTTCCAGCCAAAAAATCTACGGTCATATCCAATTTCTGCAGTAAAAGAGATTTTTCAATTAAACGTTTGATTGGCTTTTTAATACTCCTGATGATGACAAACGCCACAAACAAACTGGTCACAATGGTGATTGTAATCAGTAACAAGATTTGAAAATTATTTTTTTCAATAGTTTCTTTGCTTTTTGTATTACTCGACTTAATGGACTCAAAACTGTCCTTCAAGTTGACATATTGACTGTCAGATTTTTCTTCAATCAGTCCTGAAAGTTCACTGCCGATTTGTTTAATATCGGTATTTATGATTTGAAAAGCCAGCGTTCTACTTTCATCAACAACTTTATTAGCCTGATCAATTCCTTGTTGAATATCCATAAGCTTTACTTCATTTTGCTCCCGCTCCAAAATGACCGTCACCATTTGTTTGAGCATCTCGATATAATCATTCAGCGTAAGCGCAATCAGCTGGGCCGAAACCGGATCATATACAGATGAACCAAACATAACTTGAAAACCGATATTACTGTTAATCTTCTCTGCTATTTCAACTGCCTTTGGCAATAACTGATCAGATTTTTCGGGAGAAATAATGATATTTCGAGTCACAAACTCTAAGTCCGAAAACTCTTTAATCGTAATACCCAGTTTTTCAGGCTTCCAAATTTCTTCAATCTCGTACATGGTCATTTCTTCCACATTTGTCTGTGACAATAACTGGTCTTCCAGCATCTTCTTCTGCTCGTCTGTTGGTTTTTTTAGTTCTGCATGCTCTTGTTTGATGGCTTTGAAAGATTCCATAACCTGGTCAACTTTGTTTAATTCTACTTTTTGCATGCTTTGTATCTTTTGATTGAAAACATTTTTTAAATCCATCAGCTGTCTCAACTGATTTTGGCTTTTTTCCATATCCTTTTGAGATACGATTTCTGACGTTTTATAATTAAATACCTCTTTAACGCTTTTTTCGATCTGGGAGATTTTCCCAAGGTATTTTTCTTCGTTTTCATAACCTGAAATAATCTGTTTGACATTTTCTACAGAGGCTCCAAATTTGCTTTGTACGTTTTCTTCTTCTTCTAAGGTTGCCACATACCCCAAATTTAAAACCGTTTGAATCATCTCTTTAATACCATCATCCAGCTTATTGTACCTTCTGAACTCTAGAAGCTCCAACTCAGAAACCATCGTCTGTTCCAATACCGTATCAGCCTGCGAAACAACTTCCTTGTTGGAAATGGTTGACAATAAAAAAACCAGTATCAGTATGATGATAATAACGGTAAACCCTGCCAATAATTTGTTTGAAATTTTCATTTATTTCCTCCTTATCCCTAACGCATATACATCATTCATTTCTTTGTTTTTAGAAAATCAGCCGATCTTTTAGGCAGCTTTAAAACAAGATGCATCTAAAACCCGGCTGAAAATCGCTGAATTGAATCACCCAGTTGCTGTTGATAGTTTTACGATTTAAACTTGCTAATATCCATATCTAAATCATCAGCCAACCGCCTCATATTTGATGAAATATCGTTAATATTGGAGATAGATTCAACTTGCCGGTCAACTCCTTTTGCCATATTTTCAACCTGAGCAGAGGCATTGACCATCGACCGTGCGGATTGATCCATTGCATCCGCTATTTCCTGCGCCGCTGCGCTCTGTTCTTCAGATGTGCTATTCAAATTATGCACCGAGTCCGTTACCGTCTCTAATCGTTCCAGGATATGTTCGAATTGTTCCAATGCTTCTTTCGAATTTTGTTCCATCTTGTTCACAATTTCTACCGTCTTATCCGATGCGTCGTTCACTTCTCCTACCCCGTTGCCGATCTCTTTGAGCATCTTCGCTATATCTTCTGTGGATTTGTGGCTTTCCTCCGCCAGTTTCCTGATCTCATCCGCTACCACCGCAAAACCTTTTCCCGCTTCCCCTGCTCTGGCTGCTTCTATCGCTGCGTTCAGTGCCAGTAAATTCGTCTGTTCGGAGATTCCCGATATCGTTTTCACGATTTCCCCCACGTTCTTTGCATTCGTCTGTAATTCTTCCACTACCCTGGAAGTCGCTTTTGCCTGTTCTTCCGCTTCTTTGACGATATCTGCTACTTTCATCAGCTCCTTTTGTCCGTTTCTCGCCGATTGGGACGTTTCCTGCGTCCTTTCGTACAGGTCGTTGGTAATGTCTGTGATGTTCTTCGCCGAGGCGGCTACTTCTTCTACTCCCGAACTCACTTCTTCTATCGCTGCTGATGTGTCTTGGACATCGTTTTCCGTCTTGTCCGCCTGTGTCTTCAGTTCTTTCGATATCGTTTCGGATTCACCTGCTACTTTTTCGAGCTTTTCGGTAGACCCCTTTACTTCGTCAATTGCTTTTTTTACATTTTCTACGGTGTCCTTAACGGCAAAAACAATTTCTTCCAAAGCCTTGTCCAGTTGCCCCATCTCATCATTTTTCTTTATTTCTTCAAAATCAACAGAAAAATCTAAATCTTTCATTCTTTCTGTTTTCTTTAATATGCTTCTGATCGGTTTTTTAATACTTGTGTAAATAACAAATGCAATGATAATGCTAATCAGTACGGATCCAATCAATACAATTAAAATATACGAATTCATTTGATTGATCAAAGCAACACTGTCTTGACTTTTCTTTTCAACCTGATTGATATTGTCGTTGAATTTGTTGGAACTGTCATCAATCATTTGTCCTATATGAACATTCAATCCATCCAAGATGGCAGAAAGTTCGTTTTTTATCCGATTCAAGGAGTTAATCCTCGCCTGTTCTGCAGTCTGAGAATGATAACCAACCATGTTATCCTTGGCTTGTAAATTGACTTCCATACGGCTGATTTTTAACAAAAGTTCTTGTAAGACTTTTAACTTTTCTTCATATTTTTCAACGGAAAAGGGGATAAAAACGGATGTTACTACATCGTATGTGAAATAACTATCTTGATTTTCTTCATCAATAAACGCTAAAACATCCTCTTTCGCTTGCTTCATATTGGATGAAAAATTCGAATAATGTCCGTCTGTTGCCATCAATTCTCGTGCATACAACATAATCAAAGATAATTCAGGGATAACGGGACCGCCCAGCATATTCGTGTCCCAAAGCATATCCATCTCAACAAAGGTCAGTTTATTGAGATCAGTTTTTTCAAGTTCCTCTTTTATTTGACTCTCTAAGGATTCATCACGTTGATCGGGGGAAGAATAACTCTGTCTGATCTGTTGCAATTTCTGAATAAACTTGACGAAATTCATATCGTCCCGTTTTAACATGAGATCTTTTTGTTTGTATAAATCTTCCAGTTGTGTTCTTATCTCGTCCGCTGAACTCTTATCAGCAGATAGCTCTGTCAAAGCAGCCAATTCGGCGGTCTTTTGAGCAAAAATTTCTTCAACATTATCATTCAAGCCTTTTAATTCGGTTTCAAGAATGGAATAAAATCCGTTTTCCTGCGCAAGTTTTACAATTGCCTGAAACAATTTCTGATAATCAACATACATTTCTTCCCTTTCCTGCGCATTTGTAACATAACCTAGTCTTAAAACATACTGGATCATGTCCTTCAAATCAGCTTCAAAAGTATCGATATTTGTGAATTCAGTGTACTCAATCCTGGCATCTTTCGCCTGATCTACAATTGTTTCTCCTTCTGTTTTTATGCTTTGACTTGAAACAAAAGAAATCATCATCACCACTAACAATAATATGACAATCAAACCAAATCCCATCAATAACTTTTTCCCAATAGACATCCTTTCACCTCTTATGGTAAATTCATATCCCTTTGATCCATTATACCAAAAAACCGGCTAAACAAAACGAAAAAATAATTTGAAATACAAACTATTTTCATGTTATTTGACATATCTATCTTAATCCGTTATAATCTTTTTGGGGAGAACTGCATTTTCTTATCCTAATATTGCTTATTCCAAGCGAGCCCGATCCGGATTATTATAAATCCCTAATACCCCATACATGCAAACCTAACACTAAAGGAGGTGGTTTTGTGGTTGATATGAGCAAAAATCATGAGGCTATTTCAAAGCAGCAAATATCGTTAGAAAGAGCTGAGGAGCTTAAAACAAGAATTAGAGACTTTTTAGAGGCCAAAAAACACATAAAAAAAGGCATGGATTTGACAGAAGAATACGATGAAAATCGGAGACGAGTTATGGATGCATTAAATTGCACCGATAAGCAATGGAACGACTATCACTGGCAGTTAGCCAATCGTATCAACGATGTGTCTCTACTCTCCAGCATTGTTACCCTTTCCGAAAAACAACTGCAAGCGGTCAAAAAGGTCGGTGAAAGGTATCGTTGGACAATTTCACCGTATTACGCCAGCCTAATGGACAAACATGATCCGTATTGTCCCATCAGACTGCAAGCCATCCCAACAATTTTTGAAAACACAGACAAAGAAGGGGAACTGGACCCTATGCATGAAAATTTGACCAATCCTGCCGGAACGGTTACCAGAAGATATCCTGACCGCCTCATCATCAATGTCACCAACGAATGCGCTATGTATTGCAGACATTGCCAAAGAAGACGGAACATTGGCGAAGAAGATCTTCCCCAACCGGCAGCAGTGATTGACAATTCCATCAAATACATCGCTGAAAACCCTGAAATTAGGGATGTGTTAATCACAGGTGGCGATCCTTTGACCATGACTGATACTTATATTGAAAATATCTTATCTCAACTGAGAAAGATTGATCACGTTGAAATCATTCGTATTGGTTCCAGAACACCTGTTACCATGCCCCAGAGAATTACCGACGAACTGGTTTCAATGCTAAAAAAATACCATCCTCTTTTCATCAACATTCACGTTAATCATCCAAAAGAAATCACTGTTGAAGCCAAACAAGCTTGTGAAAAATTAGCCGATGCGGGAATCCCATTGGGAAACCAAGCGGTTCTGCTCAATGGGATCAACAACGATAAACACATTATGAAATTACTGAATCATGAGTTGCTGAAAGTAAGAGTTAGACCCTATTATATTTTTCATGCTAAACACGTCAAAGGCACCACACATTTCAACACCTCAGTTGATGATGGTTTGGAAATCATGGAATATTTAAGGGGCTATACATCGGGGTTGGCTATTCCCACTTTTATCATCAATGCTCCCGGCGGATACGGCAAAACGCCCATTTTACCCGAATATCTCATATCCAGGGGCAAAGAGTACGTGACCATCAGAACGTGGGAAGGGCGAGTCATCAATTACACTAACCATCCCACTCAAATGTTTACATTAGAATAAACAACGCTTGGTGATTATTCGACTTTGATCCCCTCGATAACAGCAGCGGTGTACTCTTCGCTATTCAAATAGCCTTTTAAAATAACCCTTAAAGGTTGCCTCAACAGTGTTCCCGATAGATCCGTCTGAAGGGCTGCGCCCTTCGGATAGAAACGTTTGATATTATAATCGTCCGTTACGATTAATTCGATTTCGGGATAAATCAGGAGTTGATCCCACTCAACGGTAAGGATTTGATTATCATTCAATTCGCATTTTGTAAAAAAGGTCGTTTCAGGAACCGCTGTTGAGATCCATTTAGTCCTTTCTGCCTTTTGCCCGTAAACATCCTCAAGGACAATCTCTATCAGATGCACCTCATCTATCTTAAAATCAGCTTTGTAAAAATATTCCTTTGAAAAATCAGGTAACTTGATCTCATTTGAGTTATCCACACGAAGTGTTCCATTGAGCTTCAAAAAGCTTTCAGAGTAGACCTTAATTGAAGGGTCAAACTGCAGTTCTTTATTCAACATGAAAGTATGAATTTGGGGGAAAGGAGGTCCTGGAATTTCGAATGATAAAGAATCTCCCTGAATATCCGGTTCAAATAGAGGCGTTATCTGCAATTGCCGATGATTGTTGGAATAAGTGAATCGCTCTGTAGAAGTCGTGCTAAGCGTATCTTGTTGAATGATAAAATGCTTGAAGCGGTTATACAAAAATTCTTCATCTTTTTCTATATCCAAATAAAGCGTAACAGTCGATTCGTTTAAATCAACACGGCTCACAGTTGCTTCAGGAATTGACGGCAGGGCGATTGTTTCTTTCGTAGAAGAAAGAATGATTTCCGACTTCCAAATTCTGTCTTCATAATAAAAAATTTCAAAAGGAATGGTTGTTTCGCTAAAATCAATAACGGGAAAATTGATCAAGGGATTGTAAGGGTCTATGGGAATACGTTTCTCCTGAATATTGATACTCATATCGTAAACATTAAAGCCTTTGGGAATATCCAAAGATACGCTTTCCATGCGAATAGGAATCTCATATTCATAACTTAGCAATTTCCCACCGGACTGCGTTAGGGGAATGATGTCAATGATCACACTGTCTTCTCCTTCAAGTAACTCTTTCAAAACGTCCATTTCCAAATAGTTCACGTTTAATATTTGCTCTCTCCCGTTTAACGCAATCAAGTAATCTGTGGGTCTAAAAGCCCCCATATATTTACCGTTCCATTTAATGGTTAAATAGGGATCTACTATTTTGTAGCTGATTGAAGTAATGGAAGCCAACTCAGTCACATCAAGGGTTACCGTTTCTTTCGTTCTTTTAAAGGAAAACCCCGATTGAAAATTGTGGAACTCTTTAATAAGGAGACGGTCATCTAATGTTAATTCAAAAAAATAATCCCCAAAAGGCAAATTCGAATAGCGAATAGCTTCATCATGGGGTAATATAACCTTCTCGTTTGTAAAGTCAGAGGAATAAACCTTCATTTGAAATCCGACATCATCTGAAATACCTGCTGGATAGATGACCTGAACATCTAAGCTCATTCGACTGGTAACAAAAAACTCCCATGCTATAAAAAGGATTCCCGAAAACACCACTAGAAAAACAAATGTCCATTTACTCCACTTCATACTTCCACCCTTCCTCTTCAAGATTCAGCGTATCTATCTTTTCAAGGGCTTTCATTCTGTCTTGCTTGATCTGCGATACGAGCTCATTAATAGATGAAAATCTCTCTTCCATCCGTATAAAATCAATCAAATAACAAACGACACTCATCCCGTACAGATGATGGGTACCTTTCAAATAATGAATTTCATAATGCACTTTTCCTTGATCACTAACAGTTGGACGATTGCCGATATTCATCAAGCCAAACCCTAATTGGTGGGTATATGCTAAATATACGCCAAAAGACGGCACCAGCATATCGTGCCCTTCTCTAAAAAGATTTGCTGTCGGAAAACCGATTTTTTTACCGATGCCTTGATCTGCATACACTTTTCCTTCTACAGAATAAGGCCGTTTCAGTATTTCATTGGCTTTTTGTATATCACCATTTTTTAAATAGTAACGAATTAAAGAACTACTGACCCTGTGGCCACCGCAATTAACAGCCGAAACAATATTGGTTCTAAATCCAAAGCGATGTCCTAAATCCCTTAATAGTTCTGCATTACCGACTTTATCTTTTCCAAAATGAAAATTAAATCCAACCGTTAATTCCGAAGGCTGATACCGCTCATACACATGCTGAATAAATTCCAAGGGTGTTTTGGTATGAAACTGGTTGAAATCCAGAAACTCAACCTTATCAATCCCCAACGATTGAATAATAGCCTTTCTCTTTTGAGGTGTATAAATCAATCCCGAAAAACTTTCGTTGCTGAGATAATAGGATGCAGGGTAATCAAATGTCAGCAAGATTGTTTGAGCACCTTTTTCCATGACTTCTTTGGTCTTTTCTATCAATCTTCGGTGACCAATGTGAACACCGTCAAAAATACCCATCGTCAATGAATTTCTATTCGCCATTTGTTTCGTTCTCTCCGAAAGAACAGGTTCCAAATACCTTATTGATACGGACGACAATTTCGTCCCTGACCTGATATTTTAATGTTTGAAGAAAGGATGCGGCTCTTTGGGCATCTCCCAATGCGATCAGTTCATCCTGCTCATTGACAATTCTCAACAATTGATCTTTTTGAAAATTCCCATATTTCAGGACCCAATTCAAACGAATTGGATTTCCGTTCAACACCTTCTCTTCAAAACGACTGTCAATCTTTACCGCCGGAAAATCTGATAATGCACTGCTTAACGAAATCATATACTTTGATAGAATATCCCAATCATATTCGGGATATTCTTCCATCTTCATGCACATCGAAGTCTCATAACGTCCATTGACGTTTCTCGTCAAATCAACAGCACAAGCGGTCGTACCTAATTTCAATCCTATATCAAAAGCTAGTGAACGCATATAAGTCCCCGGAGAAACTGTCGCTTTAAGGGTTACATCCCTCCCATCAATCTTTAAAATCTCAACCGATCGAATTTCGACATCACGAGGTGGCATCTTGATGATCTTTCCTTTTCGGGCGTATTCATACAATTTTTTACCCTGATACTTTTTCGCTGAATAAATTGGTGGAACCTGCTTTTGCATGCCTTCCATACTCAGCACTGCATCGATGATATCCCTTTCATTTAAATGTACTTCTTCATCGCTGATAACTTGTCCTTCAATGTCATAGGTATCTGTCATTAACCCAAGTCTTAGCGTCATGGTATATACCTTGTACGAATCCTTCAAATACTCCAGGATTCTAGTTCCTTTTCCGATGCCCATAACAAGAACTCCTTGAGCAAAGGGATCCAATGTTCCCGAATGACCAATCTTCTTGGTATTCAGTTTTTTTCTTAGCCAACTGACCATATCATGAGAAGTGGGACCAACCGGTTTATACAAAGGCAAGATACCGTTTATCGAATCCAATTTTATTCCTCCGTATCTTCCTGTTGATCCGGGTGGACATTGAGATTGTCAATGATCTTTTGCATCTTGACACTTTGCTTAATCCCCAAATCATGAATCAATTTTATCTCAGGCGTATAATAAAGCCGGATCTGCCTACCCAAATACCCTCTGAAATAACCTGTTTTTTTATTTAGTATCTCAAATATTTCTTTAGCATGTTCTTCTCCGTTATCTGGATCAAAGATGCTCACAAATATTTTCGCATGTCGTTTATCCCTTGACAATTCACATCTTGTAAACGAAATGAGTTCTTTGGGTATAACTGGTTCCTTCCAATTGGTAATTGCTTCTGCCATAACCCTTAACATCTCAGCCTCAATTCGTTCTTTTCTAAAAACCTTTGGCATTTCATCACTTTCCTTTCCAACTGATCGAATCTACATAAATCATTGTCAAACCGGTTGATTATATCACGGGAGAAAAAAAGATGCTTTTCAGCATCTTTTTTTCTATCTCGTATCATTGCTTACTATTCTTCATTTCGTTTGCTTTGGGTTGCTCTCGTTTTTTTTAGGACAAACAAATACAGAATCAAATCAACAATTACACCCACTCCGGCAATATAAAACCCGATTAACCCTTCGGGAAAAACCAATTGGTATAAAAATCCCGTCGCAATAACAAAATCACCCAACATTACGATCTTTTGACCGCCTGATTTGATATACTTCACTATAGCACTGAAACAAAACCACAAAAACGGGATCAAATAAAGCCAATTAGGCATGACTATTCACTCCTTACTATTCTTTTGGCAATCATCTGAAGTCAGATATGAATCGCCCATCCTTGAGATGCTCTTGATGCTTCCATTAAGCCTTCAGAAAGAGTGGGATGTGCATGAATCATGCTGGCTATTTTTTCAATAGAAAGCCCCACGTCTTTTGCCAAAAGTAACTCATGGATCAATTCAGTCGCTTGAGCGCCGATTAAACTAGCACCAAGAATTTTCCCTGTCACTTCTTCCGTTAAAATTTTAATAAATCCCTCGGACTGCTCAACAGCAGTTGCTTTTCCAATGGCTTTATAAGGGAACTTTGACACGATAACCGATTGATCTTGAACATCTTTCTCTTTTAATCCAAAACTTCCAATTTCAGGCTCACAATAGACTGCACCCGGAATCATAAGAGGATCAAGCTTTTTCTCAACTTCTTTCCCAGCTATGTGTTCCACGGCTATTTCAGCCTCTTTAGAAGCAACATGAGCCAGTAATGGAGAAGATACCACATCTCCTACAGCATATACTCCCTTGACGCTGGTTTCGTAAAAATCCCCAACCTTGATGAAATTACCCCTTTCCAGTTCAACTCCGATTTTTTCTAAACCAAGATTTTCAACATTAGTGGATCGTCCCACCGCTAAAAGAATCTTATCAACAACTATCGTAACCTCATTATTGTCTTTATCTTTTAAATGAACGGTTAACCCATTTTCCGTTTTTTCATATCCTGCAGCCTTTGTAGAAGTATATACTTTTATTTTTCTCTTTTTGAAAGCTTTCTCCAATTCTTCACTAATATCTCGATCCTCTGTTGGAATAATGGTATCAAGCATTTCAACTAAATGAACCTGTACGCCAAAAGAATTGAATATGTGAGAGAATTCTACACCAATGGCTCCACTTCCCAGAATCAACATCTTCTCGGGAAGCTTTTCTAACATCAATGCACCTGTTGAACTGATCACATTTTCCTCATCAATCTCAAAACCCGGTATCTGCTTTGGTCTAGAACCGGTAGCAATGATAATATGATCGCCATGAATCTGTTCCCCGTTGACCAAAAGGGTATTACGATCTTCAAAAACGGCTTCTCCCTTGATGTAATCCACTTTATTCTTTTTAAGAAGAAATTCCACACCTTTAGAGAGTTTTTTTGCAGCTAATCTTGATTTTTTGTGAACCTCTTTATAATCAAATTCTGAACGATCCACCTTTATTCCCATTCTCTCCAAATCAGCAATCGCATTATATTTTTCAGCCTGATGTATAAGGGCTTTTGAAGGTATGCACCCAATATTTAAGCATACACCACCCGGTGTGTCCCTTTCAATAACTGCTGTTTTCATCCCCAGCTGTGCAGCTCTGATAGCGCCAACATATCCACCGGGACCTGCGCCAATGATAACTAATTCAAAAGACTTCATATCGTTCCTCCCTCGTTTTAATGTTTTTTAACTCTTTTAAACTTGACGAAATTAAAACAAGTGTTATTTTTTGCCCCGCATCTGATTACAGCCGTTTCTCTTCAAGACAATACTTCAATTTTGAATACATGGGAACGCCATACATGTATTGATTGGGTGTTTCTCCTATGATTAACGGTCTGGCATAGTTAATGAATTTTTCTGTCACGTTATACCCTGTTTCATCAATAAAATCCGCCGGCAATGTTTTTGTCCCTCCGGCAACCGTTGAAAGTTCCACGGTATCAAAATGCCGGATATACGGTTGATCCATATCCCGGACAATGGTAACCATCTTCCCGCTGGTATCGTCTTTACTCATCCACAAGACCGCCCTAGCCCCGACTTCTATGGCATCCTGCCAATCGGTCAGGCTGGCAATATGACGAGAGGATCTTTGTAAATAATCAGGCAAAGCCGCATGTATTTTTAATTTTAATTCATCTTTGATCATTTGTTCAAGCACCGAGCTGATCTTCCCCAACTGAACATTACCAAAAGAATCGGTATACCCCGCATCTGATAAAAACATTCCCTTTTTATCCCTTAATGCCTCAGACGCAACAATTGAACAAAATCCCCGTTTGATGATTTCCTCCTCAACCCGTTTGAGAAAACGCTCTTTTGAAAAAGCGACCTCCGGCATCAGTATCACAGTTGCCGCAGACTCCTCTACTTCCTGAGAAAGAGCTGCAGATGCTGCCAACCACCCTGCATGCCTTCCCATCGATTCCATCAAAAAAACTTTAGTAGAAGAGGTACTCATGGATTTTAGGTCTCTTGTGGCTTCCAATATCGCCGTCGCAGTAAACTTCGCCGCAGAACCGTATCCGGGACAATGATCAGTATGCAGCAAATCATTATCCACCGTCTTTGGAATACCAAAGACTTTTAAATCATAACCGATCTTTTTAGCATACTCGAAAATGACAAAAGCCGTCTCCATGGAATCATTTCCGCCATTATATAGAAAATAACCGATATTGTGTGCCTTAAAAACCGAAAAGATACGATTCAACTGTTCTTCTGTTTCAATTTTTACTCGACAAGAACCGAAAATCCCTCCCGGTGTGTATGCCATTTTTTCAATTTCCGCTTTTCTTTCCTCATTCATCACAAAAAGTTCCTCATCTAAAACTCCTTGTATCCCATTTTTAGCCGAGTAAACTTTATAAATTGAATCGGAGTTCAGTGCAGAAGCAATAACACCGTAAGCTGAAGCATTTATCACAGGCGTAACACCGCCGGATTGGGCATAAACTAAGTTTTTTGCCATTCTTTCACTTCCATTCGTTAGTTGTTTTGATTATTATGCATCACTATCGCATAACTTGATCTTTTAGGATTATATCAAATTACTTTGATTCTTCTCCTTTTTAAATTTATCATTCTTATTCATTATGAACATTGGGGGCGAGTCACTCTGAAGAAACTTTCATTAGTATAATCACAATTTGTTAAAAAACAAATTTGTGATCAACATCATCGCCAATGACACTGAATTAAACAGAATATCTCATTCGTTTTCAAGCAATCGCAGTAAAAAATCGATTTCTTCTTTTACATTAACATAAGACGATTGAAGAAACGCTATTGACTGTCCTTCCAACGCCTTTATTTCAAGTATTTCAGATAACTGTTGTAATTGTTCAAATCTAAGATTCAATGCCATTCCCTTTATTTTATGAGCCGTTTTGCTAATACTGTCAATCTTGCCTGTAAGAAAATGATGGGTGAGTTTTTCTGCTTCTGATGATAGCGAACTTTTCCCCAAATTGAGAATGTGATGATACATTTGTAAATCGCCACCAAAAGCTGTTTCTAAAAGTTCTTTGTTAAAATGGGTTATTGGCATGATTTGTTTGCTCGGCTCATCATTTGATTTTTTTTCAACAACTTGATCTGTTGAAGATGAAAGCGTTTTTTTACATTCGTTTTTTAAAAGGTAATCCCTTAATGTTTTTTTAATGTCATCAGCCGCTACAGGTTTTGTAAGATAATCATCCATACCGGCCTCAAGGCATTTTTCCCTTTCCCCTTTAACGGCTGCTGCCGTCAAGGCAACGATAAAAACTCGCTTATGATCCTGATCGTTTTCCCTAATCTCTCGTGCAACTTGATAACCGTTTTTAATGGGCATCTGTATATCAAGAAAAATAATCTCCGGTGACTCCTTCAGATATTTTTCAACTGCTTCTTGACCGTTACTGGCTTTAATGATTGTGATGGTTTTTTCTTTTAGCGAATTTTCAAAAATATCGTTAAGGATCATTTCTGTCAATTCCATATTCACTTCGTTATCTTCAACAATCATTACTTTCACCGGGTTCATTTTAAATGAACGGATATCCAAACCGATTCCATCGTCCATGGACCTTCTCTTTTGAGAACCTTCTCCGAACATACGAGATGAGGCGACAAATTCAGCATTAGCCTTAACAATTTCCAAATCCAGAACAAATGAAAAAAGACTACCTTTTCCAAGATGACTTTCAAGTTTAATGCGACTGCCCATCAACTTAAGAAGGTTATTTGTAATGCTGAGTCCCAACCCAGTTCCTCCATATTTTTTTGTTGTAGAGTGGTCTGCTTGAGAAAAAGATTGAAAGACCTTCTTCTGATTTTCATGAGAAATACCAATACCGGTATCTTTTACAGAAAAAAGGAGTTGTACTCGTGAAGTTTCTCTCAACCAACGAACAGGTTTTACACTGATGATAATGGTCCCTTTTTCCGTGAATTTAGCAGCATTACTAAGCAAATTGGTTAAAATCTGCCTTAATCGAACGGGATCCGTTAAAACGTAGGGCGGGATTCCATCATCCACCTCTTTGATCAATTCGACTTCTTTTTCCCTTGTTTTGTATTGAATCACATCCAACGAATTCGAAATCAATTCGTTCAAATCGGTAATTTCGTAATTCAGTTCCAGCTTTCCCGCCTCAATCTTTGAAAAATCAAGAATATCATTGATAATATCCAACAATGCCGTGGCGGAATTATGGACATGATCCATATACCTCCTTTGTGATCTTGATAAATCTGTTTTCTGAAGCAACTCGGTAAATCCCACGATACCGTTAAGAGGCGTTCGGATTTCATGGCTCATATTAGCCAAAAACTCACTTTTAGCTCTGCTGGCTTCTTCTGCCTGAGTCTTTGCCAATTGTAATGATTCATCGATTTTCTTTTGCTTTTCAAGAGTGGCTCTCAATTTTTCTTCAACTTGCTTTCTTTTAGTTATATCAATAACGGCTCCCGATAACTTTAGGGGCTTTCCATCTTCCTGACGTTCGATGACCTTCCCCCTATCATGAAACCAAACATAATCCCCTTGTTTTGTTTTGAGCCGATAATCTATCCGGTATTCTGGAATAATGCCCTTGAGATGTTCGCTCATCACCTTCATGGTTCTGTCGTAATCCTCAGGATGAATCAATTCCGTTATCTGATAGACATTTTTAGGAAATTCCTCGTAAGAATAACCTGCCATTTGAGCTTTACGCTTATCGTATTCTACATACCCGCTGGAATAATCCCATATCCACCAAGCAACATTTCCTGCTTCCATAGCTAATTCCAATCTTTCCTTTGTTTTCAGCAGTTCTTTTTCGGCCAGTTTTTTAGTGGTAACATCCCTTGAAACTTCTATAATAGAAGTAATATTCCCGTAAGTGTCCTTAACCGGTATGGCCAAATTCTCCCAAAATTTTTCTTCATGCTGAAATTCATCATGATGTGTCAAACTCTGCTGACTAACCCCCGTCTCTAAAGCTTTTACGATAGCACACCCATCACAGGGCTGCTGCAAATTCACAAAGGCCTCGAAGCATTTTTTCCCGATGGCTAGCGGTTCAATCTCTAATGCCACTCTATTTGCCCATATCACACGAAAATCATTATCCAA
>CAYYNI010000024.1:0-17334 GCA_964472765.1 uncultured Thermotogaceae bacterium
CCTCCAATTCTGATGAGATAAACAGACAGGCAATCCCATTTGAAGCCAGTTGTTTCAAAAAATGGTAAATTTCACGTTTGGCATTGACATCAATTCCCCGTGTTGGTTCATCGACTATGAATATCTGAGGCTTAGTGTCCAAACTTTTAGCCAGAGAAACCTTTTGCTGATTGCCGCCACTGAAAAATTCAAGTTTCGTCTTTAATGAAGCGGCTTTGATATTAAAGTTTTCCACATATTCTTCGGTGGTTACCCGTTCCTTTTTATGGTTGATCAGAAATTTGCAATAGTCATTCAGGGAATTCAGGGTGATATTTGAGGTCATATCAAAGGAAGTAATGATTCCGGTTCCTTGCCGATCCTCGGATAAATAGGCAATATGATGCTTTACTGCATCCGATGGATTTTTAATGTGGACTTCTTTTCCGTGAATGAATATTTGACCGGAAAGTCTCTTGCGTATGCCCATCAGGGTTTCTGCCAATTCCGTACGGCCGGCACCAACAAGTCCTGAAAAGCCAAGGATTTCTCCCTCTTTTAAATCAAAATTGATATCCTCTAGAATACCCTTCACGCAAAGATTTTTAACCGTTAAAACAGTTGCTTTTGAAGGCTGGTTTTTTTCCGGAAATATTTGTGAGAGTTCCCTACCCACCATGGAAGTTGCCATTTGATGTTCATCCATGTGCTGTGTGTTCTCGATTTCTATCTGCTCACCATCTCTGAGTACCATCACCCGATCGCAAATCTCACGTACTTCCTTTAATTTATGAGAGATGTAGATGATGGTGACGCCTTTTTCCTTTAACCTTCTCATCAGTTGAAAAAGCAGCTCTATTTCGGAGCCCGTTAAAACGGTTGTGGGTTCATCCATAATCAAAAGCTTACTTTCATAGGCTAAAGCCTTTGCAATTTCAATCATTTGCTTTTTTGCCACACTCAACGCTTGAATCTTATCCGTTGGCTTAATTTGTGTATGGAGCATAGAAAGCAATTCTTCGGCTTTGGCGATCATCTTTTTTTTATTTAATAGAATGTGCTTCTTAAACTCTTTTCCCAAGAAGATATTCTCAAAGACATTCAGTTCATTGATCAGGTTGAATTCCTGAGGGATTAAACTGATCCCCAGTTCTCTGGCTTTTTGGGGATTAAAATCAGTAATCCTTCTTCCCTCAAAGAAAATCTCTCCTTCAGTTGGTACATATATGCCGCTGATCATTTTGATCAGGGTGGATTTACCGGCACCGTTTTCGCCAATAATTCCGAATACCTCGCCTTTTTCGATTTCCACCGAGATATTGTTTAAGACCCTGACTTTTGAGAATTCCTTGCTGACTCCTTTTATTTGAAGGATTTTTTCAGCCATCATATCCCCTTTACGAATGGTCAATCGCTTTTCATTGAGTCATCAAAAGAAATGTTAGAAGGGATGAAATCCACCTTTCTGACAAATGCCAACGCCTCTCTTGCTCCCGCCTCTCTATCCATACCGGAATCTTCCCATTCAACTGATAGAGGTCCTTGGTAATCCATGGCGTTTAATTCCCGAATGATCTCTTCAAATTGAACATCACCATGCCCTAACGACCTAAAATTCCAGCCTCTGCGATTATCACCAAAATCAAAATGTGAACCTAAAATTCCCGATCGTCCATCCAGGCGGACGGCTGCATCCTTCATATGGACATGATAAATTCTGTTTGCGAAATCCCTTAAGAAAAGATGAGGGGTAACACCTTGCCAGATCAAATGGCTTGGATCAAAATTTATGCCAAATGCCGGTCTGTAATCAAATGCTTCCAGGAGACGCTTTGTACTGTAATAGTCAAAAGCAATTTCTGTGGGATGTACTTCCAAAGCGAATTTCACATGTTCTCGATCGAAAGCATCCAATATGGGAGTCCAAAGATCCACGATCCGTTTAAACCCTTGATTGACCATGTCCTCAGTCGTTTGGGGAAAAGAATACCAAAACTTCCAAATAGGGGAGCCGGTAAAGCCGGTGACAATTTGACACCCCATATTTCTGGCGGCCTTTGGGGCCAAAGTCATCTGTTTGATTCCCCATTCACGTATAGCCTCAGGCTTTCCAGCCAAAGAGGTAGGTGCAAAACCATCGAGGCGTTCATCGTATCTGTCACCAACGCATTGCCCAATAATATGGGTGCCCAAGGCCCAGACTTTTAAATGATACTTTTCTAAGATCGCTTTTTTTTCTTCGCAATAAGTCTTATCTTCCGCCGCTTTTTCAAGGTTCATATGATCTCCCCAGCAAGCGATTTCCAACCCGTCATAACCCCAACTGGAAGCCATCTCACAGATTTTTTCAAAAGGAAGATCGGCCCATTGGCCGGTAAATAATGTTACTGGTCTCATCATCAAACCTCCCGCTAATGATTTTGATAATCAAAGGAACCGTCAACCCAGGCTCCGTCTTTGTTACTGCTCTTCACGCAGTCATGAACAAACTTGATTCCACGTGTGCCGTCTACGACATTTGGAAAAAACACATCTGCATTCGATGGTGTTCCCATTTTTTTTGCCATAAGCTTCTGACAATAATTACGATAAAGGTTTCCAAATGCCTCATAATATCCTTCAGGGTGGCCGGCGGGAATTCTGGTCAGAAGTTGAGCTGAAGTACTTAAATAACCGTTCCCTCTGGTAAGAATTTGAGTGGGTAAATCCTTTTGCTTATAAACAAGCATGTTAGGATTTTCCTGTTGCCATTCCAATGCCCCTTTCGTTCCGTAAATCCTGAACTTCAGACCATTTTCTTCGCTAATAGCTATTTGTGAAGACCAATAAATACCCTTGGCACCACCCGTATATTCCACATTAATTCTGGCATTATCATCTAATTTTCTGCCCGTTACAAAATTGTCCAAAGAGGCTGACAGCCTATGAATTTCCAATCCGGTTACATAGTGGATCATATTTTCTACATGCGTACCAATATCACCCACACAACACGAAATGCCTGCCCTGTCTGGATCAACACGCCATTGTGCCTGTTTGTTGTCAGTATCTTCAGCTCTATCGGCCAGCCACCCTTGAGGATATTCGGCCATGATCATTCTGATTTCTCCAATGTCGCCATCTGCGATGATCTTTTTCGCTTCATTAACCATTGGATAACCCGTGTAAGTGTAAGTAACCATGAATTCCAAACCTTTTTCAGAAGCCAGTTGCATGAGTTCGTAACCCTCTTGTGGTGTCATTGCCAAAGGTTTGTCGCATACAACGTTAATCCCCTTTTCCAGAAACGCCTTTGAGCATTTGTAATGCAAATGATTAGGAACAACAATGACGACAAAATCAATTCCGTCACTTCTCTTTGATTCACTATCCGCCATTTGATTATAATCATGGTAAATCCTTTCCGGATCGATTTGCCAAGCTTCTCCGGTCGACTGATTTTTTTCGATGTCACGAGAAAAACTGCCGCAAACCAGATCGGCCGAATGATCAATGGCGATGGCCGCTTTGTGAACGGGTCCAATAAAAGAGCCAACCCCTCCGCCTACCATGCCGTAAGTCAATCTGTTCGAAAATTTCCCTTGAGTATGCTCTCTCATCGTTTTCCCTCCAGATTTTTATCTTTAGTGATGAATGGATGATCATGATTTGATAAAGTGGAATGTTCATTTATTTTATTGTATCAATAAAAGTAATTAGAATCAAACGAGAATTACAGGATATATGACTGATTATTCTTGATTATCTTAAAAATGGTACCATATGCTATATTTTTTCCCGTATTCTTAGCGATTGCTGTATATATCAGGGTAAAGGCTTTTTAATAGACGCTTTCCAAATCTTGTTTTAGAAAACAAAAAAAGTAAAAAGCGATTTGTAAATGTTTAAAAACCACCCTAAATGACCGGTAGTAGGCTTGTTTTTGTAGAAAGATGATCCTATGTTATAATGGGTTTGATATTATTTGATTGACAAAATTAATATAACTGACGGAGGTGCAAGGCATGTTTCTGGGAATTGATGTGGGTACAACGGGGATCAAAGCGTTGGTTGTGAATGGCAACGGACAAGTAGTGGATCACTATCATCGAGAATTAGAATTGAGCGTACCAAAACCGGGTTGGGCAGAGCAAGATCCTGAAGATTGGCTAAAAGCCGTTTTGGATATATTAAAGGAAGTTGCCAAAGATTATCAAATCCAATCCATCAGTTTTTCAGGCCAAATGCACAGTCTTGTTATGCTTGATCAAGACGATCAAGTGCTGAGAAAAGCCATTCTCTGGTGCGATCAGAGAACAACGGTACAATGTAAAGAGGCAACCGATAAAATTGGTGGAGAACAAGTTGTGATTGGACTCATTGCCAATCCTATATTGGAAGGCTTTACTTTGGGAAAGATTCTTTGGGTGAAAGAAAATGAGCCTGAGCAATTTCATAGAATAAAGAAAGTCATGATGCCCAAAGACTATATCTGTATGAAATTAGGCGGAGAATATGGAACAGACTATTCGGATGCTTCCGGGACGGCTTATTTTAACGTTCATGAGTCGGGCTGGAGTAACGACCTGTTAGATCGATTAAATATCTCCCCCACTATCTTGCCTCCCGTTTTTGAGTCTCATTCGGTTAGAGGCGTGCTTAGAGAGGATTTGGCAAAAGCATTGGGGTGGAACAACACCCTGATCGTTTCAGGAGGCGCAGATAATGCGGTTGCCGCTTACGGTATCGGGATATCAAAGCCGGGCGACACGATGGTTAGCATTGGTACTTCAGGGACGGTTCTCACTGCAACTCAAAAGGGAGAGCCTGATTTTGACGGTAAAATCCATTTTTTCCATCATGTACTTCCAGGACAAAAATACTACATGGGTGTGATGCTTTCGGCAGCCCATTCGTTGAACTGGTTCCTAAAAGCATTTGATATCCGCTGGACATTTGAAGTGTTAGAGAAAAAAATATCTCAAATCAAACCCGGAGCCGGGGGTTTGTTGTTTTTGCCCTATCTAAACGGAGAGCGCACCCCTTTGAGAGATCCCAACGCCAGAGGCGTTTTGTTTGGCATATCATCAAAAACAACAGCCGAAGAAGTCATCAGAGCCGTTATTGAAGGGGTTACATTTGGGTTGAGAGATTCTTTTGAACTGATAAAAGATAAAACCCAAGTCAAAACGATCCGTGCAGTGGGTGGGGGAGCAAAAAACAAAGTCTGGTGTTCCATCATCGCAGACAATCTGAAAATGCCCATCAGTGTTCCTGAAAATGATGAAGGTGGTGCTTATGGAGCCGCTATGCTGGCTGCTAAAGGGGCAGGTATCAAAGAGGAAGAATTGGTTACGTGGGTAAAGATAAAAGAAATCATCAATCCCAATCCGGAGAATTATAAAACATATGACCAGTTATATGATCACTTTAAGAGTTTATACGCTGATTTAAAGGAAAGATTCAAAGAAGTTGCAAAAGATAATGCTTGATTAGCCTTTTTTATCTTCATTGTAATCAATACCCAGCCTCCAAATCCACCACATCTAACGGTGCACCTGTTTTGATGTATGCTTTAATATTCATTAACGTATCTTCCAACTGATGCAACTTTCCTTCAATCGAATGTGATGCGGCATGGGGGGAAATGACAATGTTGTTCAGCTTGTGGACAGGATAATGTGAAGGTAAGGCAAAATGCATTTTTGAGTTGGGATAATTGTACCAACAATCAATTGCGGCCCCTTTTAAAACACCATTCTTGAGGCTTTCATAAAGGGTTTTTTCTTCAATAATTTCTCCCCTGGCCACATTGATGACGAATTTATCCTTTAGAAGATGAGCATTGCTTGTATTTATCAGATCCTGTGTACTTTGAGTAAGGGGTAAAGTGATAAAAATCACTTTTGAATCCCCCAGGGCATTTTCCAAATCGTTTGTGATATGCTTAAACCCCTCTATCTTTTCAGTACCGCTTCTTTTAAACCCTATGATTTCGCAATCAAAGCCTTTCAATAGTTTGGCGATGTTTTTCCCAATGGCCCCACAGCCTAAAATGGTCACTTTTTTGTTTTGAATGGAAGTCCACAAATCAAAAGGACTGCCACCATCATAGTTTCGATGCCAGTCTCCTGTCTTCATATCGTTATGGTATTCGACCACACGTCCCATTATGGCTAACGCCAACGAAACAGCCCGTTCAGCTACAATAGGGGTGTTTCCGTGATTGTTGGAGACTTTTATTCCTCTTTTCATCAGATAATCAAAGGGAAGACGATTGACACCGGTGAAGGGAATGAAAACGACTTCCAATTTGGGTGCTTTTTCCATGATGTCAACTTTAGGGTGGCCCCAGACAATGGCGTGAGAGTCAGAAATTTCTTGAATCAATGATTTTTCATCCTTCGCACCAACGATTTGACAATCAAGGCATTCATTTTTGAACTGATCCATTCTTTCTGAAAAATCTTCGTAAAGATGGGTGTAAAATGTGATCTTTTTCATAGGTCACCTCAAGAGAATATATTTTGTGTTCTTTCTGAAGAAAAGATGATTTGATAATTTGTCAAAAACCAAAGACTGCATGATCAAAAAAATCCTGTCTCATTCCAAATTTTGACCTAGGATTTTCATATCTTTGTTTAACTCAAGGCGTCTTCGCTAACGGCTAATTGATTCCTTTCTTCCATGGCAGAATAAGTTTTTTTCATGAAGAAATACAGCCAAATATACATGATGATGGCTACACTGAATTCAGAAATCGGAAAGGCATACCAGATATTCTCAAAGGTGGTAATTTGGGTCAGCCAAAACATAACGGGAAGCAGAATGCCGATCTGGCGTAAAAATGAGATGATAAAGCTGTTTAACCCCTTACCCAAAGCCTGGAACGTCAGTGATCCGATCACAGATATGCCGATGATAGGAAAAGAAAGGCCTATCCTTGAAAGGACATCTTGACCAATCTGTATCATTTCCGAATTGTCGTTGAACAAGCGTACCAGTTGAGCGGGGAAAAAGGTGAACAGGATAAAACCGATCGTGGTTAAAACAGTGGCGATAATCATTCCCATCGTCAGGGTGTGTTTCATTCGGGTGGCATTGCCTGCGCCGAAATTATAGCCCATAATGGGCATAAATCCCTGCCCAAGGCCGAAAACCGGCATCAGAATGAACGATTGCAATCGGAAAAATATGCCAATGACGGCAATGGCGTAAATGTGAAAATTTCCCGCAATGATGTTGATGAACGCAATGGTGACACTCCCGATCATTTGCATGAAAATGCCGGGAAGCCCGACCCTGTATATTTCTTTAATAATCGGGAAATTAATTTTAAAATGCTTCAAGGAAAGATTCATATCAACCGTTTTGGCCTTTAATCCGTACAATAAAAAAGCCGAGCTGACTGCTCTGGCTATCACCGTTGCGAGTGCGGCCCCCCGAACCCCCATTTCAGGAAAGATCCACCAACCGAAAATCAGAAAAGGATCCAGTACGATGTTGACTACAGCCCCGATGATCAAGGCGATCATTGGCGTGAACGTATTTCCCTCACCTCGAATGATGTTGTTTGAAATCATCGAGAAGAAGATAAAGATAGAACCGATCATAATCATGCTGATGTATTCACTGGCAGGCTGAATCAGTATTTCTCGATCGGAAAACAATCCGATGATTTGATCTGAGAAGAAAAATCCGGCCACGGCAACGACTATCCAATAAAGAAAACCCAAAAAAAGGGCATTTTCTGCTGCAAGGGTTGCATCTTGATTCTTATGAGCGCCAAGCCTTCTGGAAATAAACGATGTGACACCAACACCTGTGCCGGCACCCAATGCAATGAGCACCATTTGAACCGGAAAAGCAATAGAAAGTGCTGATAAAGCCTCCTCGCTGATTCTTCCCACATACATACTGTCCACAACGTTATACAAGGCTTGTATCGACATCCCTATCATTGCCGGAAAAGCTAATTTAAACATCAGGGGGATAATGGGTTCTGTTCCCATCCGCTTAGAACTGACCCTTTTCAAAAAACCACCAACTTATTCTTTTTTTATTTTGATTGTGTATATTCTTTTAAGGCGTTTTTAACCGCTTCTAAAGGCATGGAAATACATGTGAAAGATTGATCTATACCCAATTCTTCAAAGATCTGTTGTTCATCGAGTGCCATGATTTCATCGATCCGTTTCCCTTTTATTAACTGTGAAGTAAAACTGCTGGCCGCTATGGCCCTGGGACAACCCTTGATCGTGTACTTAACATCTTTGAGAACATCATCTTCAAGTTTTAAATAGAATTTGACACCGTCTCCATCGCTTTCGTTAAAACCTGTTGCAGCAAGGGTGCTGTTTTCGATTTTGCCGATATTTTGAGGATCGGTAAAGTGTTTCATAAGCGCCTGTGAATATCTTTCAGCCATTGGACAACCTCCTTAAAAGGGTTACCTTTTCTTTCAATTTATCACAAAAATAATCGATTTGCTCATCGGTGTTATCCCATCCGGTTACCACTCGAATGGTTCCGTTGATAAATTCACTAGGGCAATTCATGGCTGTTAACACATGTGACCCCCCTTTGGAATGAGAATGAGATTTGCAAGCAGATGCCGTTGAAACAGCTATCTCGTCCATACTGAGCATCCCCATGAGGGCTTCTCCATTGATACCCGAAAAACTCAAACTGAGTGAACCCGGTGTTCTGTTTTCACGGTCTCCATTGAGTTGGACACCATGGAGTTGTTCGCAAGTATTGAATATCTGATCGGACCATTTCTGATAGAGTACTCTTTTTTCGTTGATCTTTCCACTGACTATTTCCAGGGCCTTTGCCATGGCTGCCACTCCGGGAACGTTTTCCGTCCCCGACCGCAAACCGCTTTCATGTCCACCACCATAAAAAACCGGTTCCAGAGGTGTTCCCTTCTTAACATATAGAAATCCGACCCCCTTGGGTCCATAAAATTTATGGGCACTGGCGCTCAACATCTCTATGCCAAACTCATTGACATCCTGTTCAACCTTTCCCATGGCTTGAACGGCATCCGTGTGAAAAACACACCCTGCTTCATGGCATCGTTCTGAAATTTGTTTAATGGGCTGAATCGTTCCCACCTCGTTGTTGGCAAACATGATCGAACAAATGGCGGTATTCTCATCGATCTGTTCCCTCAAATAATCGATTTCAACAATACCTTTGTTATTAACAGGAACAAACACGATTTCATATCCCATCTTACCCAGTTCTTTGACTGATTCGATAACAGCCTCGTGTTCGATGGAGCTGGTAATCACCTTTTTCCTTTCCGGATGAATGGTTTTAATCGCCTTCAAATAACCAAATAGCGCCATGTTGTCTGCTTCGGTTCCTCCGGAGGTAAAAATAATCTCATCGTATTCGGCATGGATGCAATTTGCGATCGTTTGTTTGGCCCACTGATAAAGTTTTCTGGAATGCTGCCCCTCGTAATGCAGGCTTGAAGCGTTTCCTGGGTAGTCCCTCAGGGTATCGGCATAAAAATTAACGACTTCGGGCAGAGGGGGAGTAGTAGCGGCGTGATCCAAATACACTTTCATCAGTATTCAACCACTTTCACATCAATCTCCTCCACTCCATCTATTTCATTCAGGTGTTCGTCGATTTCTTCCAGCACATTTTGTTTATAGACATCCGTTTCATCGAATGATATTTCAATCTCAACCTTTCCATTCTCGTATTTCAAGTACTTGACCAACTTTTCATCGATAATGTTATGACCCGTTTTTGGATAGATGACAGATTTGAGTTCTTCAATGATACTCTGTTCATCAATTCTCTTTTCGTGTATGATTCCCAGCTTTTTTTCTTCATAATCCTGAATAGCCGCTTTTAGCCCATCAACGGCAAGAACCGAACAATGCACTTTGACCGGCGGCAATCCGCCGAGTTCATCCACAGCATCTTTCCAAGTCATTTTTTTGGCATCATCCACACTTTTTCCTTTGGCCAATTCGGTAACGATGGAGCCTGTGGCGATATTGGACGCACAACCATAAGAAAGGAACTTAATATCTTCAATTTTATTGTCTTTAATCTTCAGTGAAACACTCACCTGATCTCCGCAAGCGGGACTTCCCACCGTGGCGCCGCCATCCGGATTTTCTATTTCACCCACATTTTTAGGGTTTTTAAAATGCTCAATAACCTCTTTGGTATATTTAATCACTGCCATATTTTTCACCTCTTAATTCAGCTTGTTTTTTTTAAAATTATCTAATCGTGCTTTGAGCACGAAGACGCTCAACAATGGGCACGAGCTTTTCAACAAAAATGTCCAGATCCTCTTTTGTCGTGTCAACTCCCGGTGTTATTCTCAAAGAGCCGTGGGCCATCTCGTGATCTCTGCCGATGGCACTTAAGATGTAATTGACTTTTAAATCGCTGGAAGCACAGGCTGAACCGGTGGCAACCACAATCGAATCAAAATCCAAAAACATCATGATGGATTCTCCTTCAATATGCCTGAAAGAGTAGTTAATATTATCTGAGGCCCTTTCATCAACGGGACCGTTTAATTCAACCAGGTCAATTTTACTTTCAATCTGATTCATCAGATATTGTTGAAGTGCTTTCATCCTGTCGTTGTGCGCAGCTCGGTTTTTAACAGCTTCCTCAATGGCATACGAAAGACCTACGATCGCCGCCACATTGTCAGCGCCGGGCGCAAAAGGACTGGTGACAACGGTTCCGAAAAAGATCGGCTTCAATTTTACAGGCTTTTTGGATACAATCAATCCGATCCCCTTTGGCCCGTATATCTTGTGAGAACTCAGTGTTATAAAATCGGCATCCAAGGCCATAAAATCAATTTTCTGGGTCATCAAGGCCATGGAAATATCCAAATGAATAAGGGTTTTTGGATTGTTTTCACGAATAATTCTTTTCAACTCATCATAGCGTTGAATGGTTCCAATCGTATGATTCACCAGTGTGATACTGACCAGTTTTGTTTTTTCGTTAAGGGCTGCATTGAGTTGTTCCTGTTTCCAGAACCCGTACTCATCCACTTGAACTTTTTTGACCGCAAACCCCTTCTTTCGATAATAGTCAAAAGTGTTGCTGATGGAAGGGTGATCAATAACCGACGTGATCATGCCGGTTTGTTCAGGTATCTGATCCCTCATCACACCGTGAATCACCATGTTGTTCGCATGCGTACCGCTGGCGGTATAAATGATTTCGCCGTTGGGGGCATTTAACGCCGTTTTAATTCTTTCGGAAGCCTCGTCGATAGCCTCGGCTATATCCGTACCCATCTGTGTAAAAGCAACGGGCATATAAAAATTTTCATCCAGATAGGGCCTCATCTTTTCCAATACATACGGCGACGTCCTTGTTGTTCTATAATGATCTAAATAAATAATCTTATCCATAGTTAACTACCTCCTGTTGCATTAGACGAAAAATTAATTTGTTTCTTTTATTTTTGGGTGTTATTCACTTGTTAAGTTTATAAACTATAGAGACTCGACGTCTGATTTCAACAAGCAAACGGCCGTATCCTGATCGATTTTTGATATAGCACCAATAGGCGCAAAGATATAATGGCTATCTCGATATAGTTTCACGTCTTCCGAAGGAAGTAATTCTGTTACATGTCTTTTCGACAGGATTCTGGAAACGGACAGCACTTCAGAGGCATAACAAGACCGTGTGAGGATGCCGCCGGTGCCTACAATGGCTTTGACAGCAGTTAAATCTTTGCCTTCGGCAATTTTCTGCCTTCCGGCAGGTCCGTAAATATACCGGATCCGTCCCGCATGTCTTCTGAGCCCTGCAGAAATACATTGTATGGCAAGTCTTGCCATGAATTGTTCCATTTTTTCGCCTTTAGGATAGGGAGTGATTTCCTGCATCAGTTGAGTATAATCCGGATATTCTAATTCCAATTGGTTTTTAATCGAGTCTGCTACGTTGGCTGCATTCACAAAAACGCCTAAATCTCCTTCAACGGTTCTTTTGGCATAAGGTTCAGGGGAAATGGTGATTTCCTGAATCTCAGGGGTTCCATAAGTCACCGAATCGATGTCGGTTGTAGCGCCGCCGATATCAATCGTGACAACATCCCCCAGCATATCGTATAGGTGTTTGGTTGTCAACATGACCGCAGCAGGTGTGGGGATAATGGGACGCTTAACAATTTTTTCGATTTTTTCCATTCCGCTGGCGTGAATAATATGCTCGGAGAAAATCTGTTGGATCACATCCCGAATCGGATCCACATTTAGAAAATCCACTTTGGGATAAACATTTTCCGTTGGATAGACACGTTTACCGGATTGTTTGAGAATATCACACACTTCATCTAAGGCTGCACAGTTACCGGCAACCACAAAAGGGATATTCAGTGGTTCTTTTGCAAATTCTTTTGCATTGTGAATGATGGTTTCTTTTTCTCCGTAATCCACGCCTCCGGCTAAAAGAATCATGTTTGGGTTAATGGCTTTCACCTTTTGAACTTCACGGTTGTCAATTTTTCCGGCGGTAACATGCCGGATGATCCCGCCTGCTCCAAGAGCCGCCTCCTTAGCTGCCCGAACGGTCATATCATAAACCAGACCATGAACAGACATCCGCAAGCCGCCGGCTGCACTGCTGGTGGCGACAAATTCATCCCAGTCAAAATCCGCTTTCACCTTTTTTTGAATATCCAAAAGGCATTGGTTGATGCCCAAGGTCACATCGCCTTCATTTACCGTTGTGAAGTGTTCAGCCTGTGTCACTATTTTCGGCTTTTTTGTTCCAATTCCATCAAAAACGGTTACAATGGTTGTTGTGGACCCTATTTCTGCTGTAATCAGTTCAAATTTCAATGTGTTCACCCCGTAGCGTTATTATCCGTTCGGACTATAGGTCAGATAATAAATCCCTGACCATTTTATTCACAATTTTCCCGTCGGCCCTGCCCTTTACGGTCGGCATGATAATCTTCATAACCAACCCAAGTCCTGAAGGCGAATTAACATGTTGTTCCTCTATGGCATCCAATATAATCGCTCTTAATTCATCTTCGCTCAATTTTTCAGGGAGATAGTCCCGTATGATGGCCAGTTCTTCTTCTTCCGAATGGGCCAAATCTTCCCGATCTGCCTTTGTGAATTCTTCGATGGCATCTTTTCTCAGTTTTGCCTCTTTTGTCAAGATTTCGATCACATCTTCATCACCCAGATCCTTTTTATCCACAAGCCGGTTTTTGATGGCTGCCACAACCATTCGAAGCGTTCGTACTCTTACCTCATCCCTTGCTTTCATGGCTGTTTTCAGATCTTCAAAGATGTCTTCTTTAAGCATATTAATCCCTCCATAGGAGTTTGCGATAAACTCCTCGTGTTGTTGATAACGGTCCTTTTTTTAAAAACTTTTATATTTAATTTCCCTGGCTACATCACGCTTGATTGCTTTATCTTTTAAATCCTCCCGTTTATCGTGAATGTTCTTTCCTTTACCCAAACCGATTTCCAGTTTGATCAGTCCTTTTTCATTGAAATAGACCATCAAGGGCACAATGGTATAACCCTTTTGCATCACGCTGCTATGCAGTTTTCTCAGTTCACGTTTGTGAAGTAAAAGCTTTCGCTTTCGGTCCGGCTCGTGATTAAAAAAAGCTGAATGGGCATATGGCGTGATATTGGCTTTCAGGAGAAACAACTCAGCCCCTTTGAAACGGCAATAACTTTCCTTGATGTTGATTCGCCCTTCACGAATAGACTTAACCTCTGTTCCAAGCAATTCCAGCCCGGCTTCGAATTTGTCTTCTATGTTGTATATTCTATAAGCGTTCTTGTTTTTTTGTACTATTTTCATCTGAATCCTCCGATATTTTCATTTTGCCTATAATGATAACATATAATCCCGTTTCATGGAATGAAATAACGGAAGACTCCTATGTCATCTGTTTAGGAATGTCTTCTCATAAATCCCGCCCAATTCCTTTTGAGTTGGTCGGTATGTTTTTCCCAATAATGAAGATCATTGATATAGTCTTTGATTTTTGTCAGGACAGGGTTTTGAAAATCTTTTAAAGCATATTGCTGAACGATAGCAGTCAATTCATATATAGGCAAACCAATTGCATGGGTACTGACATGTACAGTCGCACCCGCATGAGCAATTGCATGGCATCGTAAAGCGTTTTGTACATCTTTTAAATCTTTTGCCGCTGCATGTGCGTCCAAAATAGCCCGTTTTGCCAAAGCCATTTTGATTTTTCCCGTTGCCCATTCTTCACATTGTTCAAGGCAAATTCTGGGTCTTAATTCATGGGGATATTCTGCCTCAAAATGCTTTAAAGTCAACCTGGCGCAATTCAAGGCCCACATGACTAAGACCCGGTGATTTTGACCTTCGATCAAATGAGTCAGATTCTGTAAACACAAACTGTCCCGAGAAAAAAACAGCTTATTTCTTTTTTTGATCCGGATTTCAACATCTGAGAACAGGTTTGAACCCATGTGTCTTAACGCCCTTTTTTAATCATCATTTCAATGTCATGAGCGGCCATCGGTTTATAAAAATAATAACCTTGAATCATATTACATCCATGTTCACGTAAAAAATCAAATTGTTCCTTCGTTTCAACTCCCTCTGCTAAGACGATAATATCAAGATTTTTGGCTAAGTTAATCATGCCTTTAATGATGGATTTGTCTTTTTGAGAACCGGATGAGATGCCACGAACAAAATCCATATCTATCTTTAGAATATCAATAGGGAACGTTTTCAGCCGCATGAAGGAAGAAAAACCAGTTCCAAAATCATCAATGGCTATCAGAATTCCCAAATCCTTTATTTCTTTCAGTCGCTGTAACACAAAGGGGTCCTCGTTAAAGGCAATGCTCTCTGTAATCTCAACCTGGATGTTTTTGGGATCCGTTTTTGTGTCGTTCAATATTTTTTGGATCTTGACGGAAATGAGATCATCCTTTAATTGTTCTAAGGATAAATTGATTGAGAGGCTGATGGATTTACCATCATCTACAATCCATTTTTTCAACTGTTTGCAAGCTTTTTCGAAAACCCACAATCCAATCGGGTTAATCAAACCCGTTTGCTCAGCCATGGGGATAAAAACATTAGGTGGAATGAAACCGTATTCAGCATTGTCCCAGCGTAAAAGGGCTTCAAATCCCACAATCTTTTGTGTGGTTACACTTACCTGAGGCTGATAAACAAGGAAAAGTTCGTTTTTATCAAGGGCTCTGTAAAGACTATTTGTCAGTTTTAGAGTTCTGATCGTGTCGTTTTTAATATCCGTTGAACAGTAAACACATTGATTTTTGCCTTTGCTTTTGGCGGAATACATGGCAATGTCGGCATTTTTGATTAAGGTTTCGGGGTCTTCTCCGTCAATCGGATATATGGCTACACCAACGCTGGCTGTGATAAAATATTCTTTATCCTCAACGAAAATGTGCTGATTAAAGATTTTAACAATTCGATCGGTAATCTTGTGAAGATCTTGTGGGTTTTCGATATGGGGTACCATCATTAAAAATTCATCGCCGCCAAATCTCGTCAGGGTATCTTCTTCTCTTAGACAGGATGACAGGCGTTTCGATATTTTTTTTAAAACGGCATCTCCAATAGAGTGCCCCATGGTGTCATTAATCGTTTTAAAAGAATCCAAATCGACAAAAATAACCCCGATCATGGAAGGGAAACGCTTTGCTGCAATGATCATTTGATTTAAGTTCTCGACAAACCAATCCCGATTGTGGAAACCCGTCAGTGTATCGTAGTAGGCCATTTGAAACAACTTTTTTTCAGAAACTTCCAATGTTTGCCTTTGCTTTTGCATTTCTTCAATGCTTGTATTGGTATCTTTTTTAAAAATGGCAATCAGCATAATAACCAACAAAGTGGTGATATAAGATATGATTCCGGGCAAAGAATCTGTAGACTGCTTAATAATTGCAAAAGCCGCAGATGAAAAAAGGCTCAAGCTGTTTAAAAGAATGGCGGCAATAAAGCCGGATTTATGCTCTTTAATGACCAGAATGATGGAAATGAGTAGTTGAAATTGAGTGATAATGCCTTTTGTTCCTATTCCTGTTATATGAATAAACTCAAATCCATTTATTTTACCTGCTAATTCGGAGAGAAGAAAAAACAAAAAAACATACAGAATCACGCAAATAATAATGGTTCCGTAGTTTTCCTTCTTTTCAATAGGTTTTGAAGTGATGAAGTCGTATTTTTTGATCGTTTGGATAAAGGTGAAGATCGGAATCAATAAAAACACAGGAGCCATTTGAGGGGCTTTTCCAAGGATGTTACCTAAAATAATGTCCGAAATAGACCCCAGTACAAAGACTGAAAGCAAAGACAAAAACAGAGCAAGGGATTGTTTTTTGATCTTAAATTCTGTTGCGTTCCTTCCCCACTGAAATAGAAGCGCCAACCCCGATAAAATGTACCCGATATAATAGACGAAGAAAATCCAGTCCCAGACATTGTAATTCCTGATCTTAGCTACATTAATCCACCCATATTGGGTCAATTGCAGATGATAAGGTGAAGGATTCAAAATACCCGGAACCGCAAAGGCTAAAACCGTAATAACAGCCGGACCATACAGCAATACCAACCTCCACCATTTTTTGATCAACCGGATTTTTCCGGTAATGATCAGAATGAAGTGAAGAATAATACTGTAAGCGCTACCCCAACCAACAGCAGAAAATCGGCGCCAAATTTCACACGAGGAAGCATCAGGAGCGGAAGTGGCAAAGGCCAACCCGATGGACCAAAATCCGATGGCAATGATCAGGGCAAAATAGACCCTGTTTGCATATGCTTTTGCATGATTGTGCAACACAAAAATGCCACTGACAAGTGAGATAACAAATACCGAAAAGAACAATATTGAAAAAATGGATGCATAACTCATAATAATGATCGCCTCTCGTTTCATTCGTGCTTTTTTCTGTTTATAGATAAAGGTGTTTTTTAATAAAGGTTTTGCTGCTTTCGTTTCGCATTTCTCTTTAATGATGCTTTGAAAAAAACACAGAAAACTCTTCGGGAAACTTACTATTTGGATGATTATAGCATAAGACTTGTCAGATAATAATAATGAATTCTTGCAAAATAGTTTAATAAAATCTTAAATATTTGTCTAAAAAGCCATAAGAGAACAGATGAGCATCAGGATTAATGTGGTCGGATAGATAGAGAAAAAACCGAAATTGCTATGGTACGCTAATTCCGGTTTTTTAATGATATGAATGCTTGAGTGAACTATAACCAGCTATTTTCGCCGCAGCAGGCAGATGATTTCAACATGTTTTGAGATGAAGGGATAGCTATCAAATGGAAATTACCATGTTCCTT
>CAYYNI010000025.1:0-16602 GCA_964472765.1 uncultured Thermotogaceae bacterium
CCTGTAATTCCATTTCCAATGATCAGATATTCAATAGCTTCCATTGTTTTACCTCCTTAACTTTTTTTATTATATCACGCACATGATCACTTCATTTATATAGACGGGAAGCATGAAGAAATGAAATATGCTATAATTATTGAAAATCCGGGGGGGATTTTATGAATGAATTTCTTGATCCAAAAAGGGTAAATATATTCTATGCCTATCTCGCCATCGCATTTGGGCTCTTTTCTGTCATATTTGCTGTTTATGAAGGGATTGCCATTACCAACGAATACTTTCAATCCTTGAATAATGGTGAGTTAACCGTTCCAGAGACATCTACTTTATTCAATCAACAAACAGAGCAAATACCCATGTTTTTTAGTGTGGCAGGTTTAATCGGTTTTATTGTTTCCCTTTTATCCTTCCTTTTTCAAAGTCTGTGTAATTATCAATGGGCAAAGGTTTTGAACCGAAACATCTACAAAACCAATCAATTGCTTTCTGACATGATGAATAAAACCGATGATCAGGATGTTTTATACGATTTCCACTGGATGTCAGATAAGCTTAATACTCTTTGGATTCAGCAATGGGCTTTTTTCGGATATGTTGTCATTTCTCTTCTGGGAACTCTGATTAACAGTATGCCGTTGGTCTTTTCACTTGTTGGCTTTATTTTTTTGTCCTATTATCTGTCTCAAATCTTTAAGGTGTCCAACGAGTTGTTGATCATCAAAAGCCAGTTTTATTCCTTTTATTTAAAAGATCACTATCATGAAGGTCTTGAATACATCATTCCCTATCGTAACATACTGATGTTCTTTCTTTTATCGGTTCTGACTGTGGGTATTTATTGGTATTATTTATTATTCAAGCTCTCCATTGAAATCAACTTGTTTTTGGATTACGATGAAAAGCTCATGGTTCAATTGCCAGAATCACCACTTCTAAAGGAGGTTGACCGTGAGCGTTAAAGTCATTAGTGCTCAATTTACAGATGAAACAATAATCAACACCATAGAAGAAGACTATCGTTTTTTTGAAAACAATCATTATGCCATTCAAGATTATTTGGAGAGAAAAGGATATTATGAACTTGAGATATATTTAACTGATTCAGCTGATGAACTCGAACTACTCCTTTATCTTAAAGAACATTATCCTCAACTGCATCATTTCCATACTACTTTTCAAAAACAAGAGGATTGGTTTGAGAAATGGAAACAATCCCTTCAGCCTATCTGGTTAACCTCAAAATTCCTGGTCGATCCAGCAACAACCGCTGAAGATGAAATCCATACCATCAAAATCACCCCCGGAATGGCATTTGGAACCGGTTACCATGAAACAACCAGATTAAGTGCCCTTTTAATCGAAAAATATGCCCAAAAAGGTAATAATATGTTGGATGTCGGATGCGGTTCAGGCATTCTTTCCATCATGGGGGTTCAAATGGGGTGCCGAGTTACAGCTGTTGACCTGGATCCTTTTGCCATTGAAGCCACTCAGGAAAATATCATCAAAAACAACGTTACCTCTCAGGTTAGTATCCTACAATCCGATTTGCTTGAGTCCGTTTCGGGTCAATTTGACCTGATCTGTTCCAATATTCTGTTTGATATCCTCAAACACCTGTTTTTGGATGAGGCGAAGCGATTAAAATCGTTAATTCACAGTTCATCAACGTTAATTTTTTCCGGCATGGTTTTAAGTCAATACGATAATTTCAAACAACTGATCGAACAACAAGATTTTCAAATCATCGACAAGGTAACTGAAGGTGATTGGTTCGCCATAGCGTTAAAGCAAAAAAAGATAGAGGTGGTCAAGTCATGAAAAAGAAGTATGTAGCAGTATTTAGTTTATTGATGTTCGCTCTATTTACATTTGGGATGCAAGACGGAGCATATCGGTTTCAGCTTCTGAATATGGAAGCCGCAACAGAAACTGTATCCTTTCAAGCCGTTTCAGAAGATGCTTGGACCTTTGAATCCTTGACAGATTTACATTTTCAAATGCAGAACGGTGTTTATTCCGCAAAAGGTCAAATCAACAAAAATCTCATCGTTGATTATCAACTCACACTTTTTTACAATGGTGGGGAAACTCATATCAGCTGTAACCTTGAAGCAAACAGGCTACAAGCAATCGTTGGAGACAAAAGCTTCACCATCGAGATTAACCAGCCTTTATTGATTTTAGACAATAACCTGTCCTGGACATGGCAACTGGTTTATAATCTTTATCAAATTAACGGATATCAAACCATCAACGTCTTCATCCCACAACTCTTACTTAGGAATTTCACTGACATCATGAAGCTTGAGATTCAAAAAACAACGCAAACCGAGGAACATACCAATGTTTTCTTCAATCTTAACGGCCAATCCGGAATGCTAAAAGTTAATAAAGATGGGCAAGTCATTCAGTTACTGATGGGTGGCACCATTATGGAAAAAATACAATGAACTCATCACACACAACCGGTCAAATCACCGTCATTGTAGGCCCCATGTATTCGGGAAAAACCACGGAATTACTGACTTATGTTGAAATTTACAAATTGGGTAATAAACCCTATAAAATATTCAAGCCCGTTATTGATAATCGATACGGAGAAAAAGAGATCCGATCTCATTCGGGAATGTGTGAAAAAGCCATCCCTTTAAATCATTCCAGGATGGCTTTTGAATATCTAAAGGATGAAAAGGCCGTTTTTTTTGATGAAGTGCAATTTTTTGACGAAGAATTATCCGATGTGGCGAAGGAATTGAGGAAAATGGGAAAAGACATCATCTGCGCCGGTCTGGACATGAGTTTTAAAGAAAACCCTTTCATGACTACTGTCAAATTAATGGGTTTAGCCGATAAGGTTATTAAGAAAAAAGCGGTTTGTCACGAATGTGGAGAATACAAAGGTATCATTTCCTATAAACTCAGCGGAAACGAGTCAGAAATCGATGTTGGTGGAATGGAAAAATATGTAGCGGTCTGCATGGATTGCTATGAAAAACTTAAGAAAAAACAAACATAATGGCGGTTTGACGATTTGTATTATTATCATACAGCCATCTCTAACAGTCCTTTAAGAACCTATTTCACCTATTCCTCTGATCGCAAATTAAGCAAAGGTATGAGGGTAAGTGTTACATTTGGCAAAAAGACCAAACAGATTGCCTACATTATTCAAGAAATCACACCTCAAGATTGTCCGCAAGATATAGAAATCAAAGCAATCGATCAAATACTTGATGAGTCACCAATCATTGATAACAACTATTTTAACTTGCTTATCAGAATAATCAATTATTATCTTTCACCGCCCGGAAAGGTGTTCGACCTGATGTTTAAGGCTTTGGGTAAAACCAAAGTGCAATTTCCTCAAAAACGTCAATCCAAACAAAAAACACCAGACGCTGGAACAGCTCTTACAAAAGCAGGATTAAAAAAAAAGCGATTGATGATCAATGAGGAACTGAGCACACTAACCGGCTCAAATATTTCTCAACAAGGCTTGGATATTATTCAATACTTATTATTTTTTCCGGAAGCCACCTCTCTAGAAATGATTAAATCACTGAGCTTAAAATCAGTTTCCCCCATTCAGACTCTTTTAAAAAACGGCATTCTTTCAGTTATTGACGAAACGGATGAAAAGGAAAAGACAAAACTTGCCAACAAAGTAGTTCTTAATTTTCAGCAAGAACAAATCGTAACGGATTTTTTTCAAGCTGTTGAAAACGGCAAAATGAAGCATCTTTTATACGGAATAACCGGGAGTGGAAAGACTGAAGTTTATTTTGAGATGATAGAACGGATACTCGCCCAAGGAAAGCAAACACTGTTTATCCTGCCGGAAATCGCTCTAACCCCTCAAATTGTCAAAAGAACCCAAGCTCGTTTCCCAACAAAAACCATCGCCGTTTACCACAGCAATCTTACCAATTCAATGCGAAAAAAAACATTTCTGCAAGCCATGCAATCAGAAATAGACATCCTTTTGGGAACCAGGAGCTCCGTTTGGTTACCCTTGGACCGATTGGGTTTGATCGTTGTGGATGAAGAACATGATGAAAGTTATATGCAAGGCGAAACAAATCCCATATACGATGCAAGAAAAGTCTGTTCTCTTTTATCCGAACTGAAAGGAATCCCCCTATTATTTGGCTCAGCAACGCCTTCTATCGAGTCATTTCATGATGCCACAACCGGGGTCACGCAACTACATAAACTTAAATTCAGGCCAAAAGGACTTCAGCTTCCCAAAATATCAAACATTAACCTTTCTCAAACTCCCACCCTCAAAGGCTTATTAACCAACGAAGTGATTAAGGCTATCGAGGAGACCATCAAAAATGATGGGCAATGTATGATTCTTTCAGGTAAAAAGGGGTTTGCCAGCTATGTTACTTGCAGCATTTGTGGTTATACACTCAAATGTCCAAATTGTGATGTGTCATTGACTTACCATAAAGGAACAGCAGATTTAAGGTGCCATTATTGTGGGTTTTCACAACCATTTACCCATCGTTGTCCCTCATGTTCGAACCATTCGATGGTACCAAGGGGATTTGGAAGTGAAAGGGTAGAAGAGCACCTTCAGAAATTATTCCCTGATTCAAGAATCATTCGAATCGACAGAGACAACGCCCCGGGAACAAAAGAGTTAGAAAAAGCGTGGCAACAAATTGAAAGAAGAGAAGTAGATATCGTAGTTGGAACACGAATGATCTCGAAAGGACTTGATTTTGAAGCTGTTCAACTTGTAGTCATATTGAACGCAGATCATATGCTGTATTTTCCCGATTTCAGGTCCACTGAAAGGACCTTTTCGCTGATTCATCAAATGTCTGGAAGGGCTGGGAGAGCAAGAGAGGAAGCCAGAGTGATTATTCAAAGCTATTCCCCTGAAGAAGACCCCATTCGTTTTGCAGAGAAAAACGATTTTGAGAGTTTTTTCCAATCAGAAATTAAAAAGAGAAAACAGGGAGAATACCCTCCATTTAAAAGAATCATTTTATTTGAATCCAAAGATGCCCATGCCGAGAAGGCTCTCGAAAGGTTGAACAAGCTAAAAATATTATTGGAGAACCAAAAAAAAGACATCTCTTTCCAACTTCTAGGACCAGTGGAAGCTTTTATCACTAAGATATCCGGAAAGTACCGCTATCATATGCTGCTTAAAATGGATGATAATAATGATATAATCAATCGGGTAAAGATTTTTCTTAAGGAAAACGATAAGTATTTATTGAACATGAACGTGATCATTGACCCTATCAGATCCATTATATAGCTTATAGGCCGCTATGTGGCCGGGAGGTATGAAATGCCAAATGTTTCCGACCAAAAGGAAATCAATAAAATTCATTTTGAAAATTTCACAGAAGTCTTGGTGGACGAAGTGATTGATGATTTGTTCGAAGTGCCAACCTTAGGTGTGTGTAAATGTGACAGGTGCCGATACGATATTAAAGCAATCGCCCTTAACTCATTACCACCTAAATACGTAGTCACCGAGAAAGGTGAGGTATATGCCAAGTTGGATATTTTCAGAAATCAGATGCGTGTTGATGTTCTACGGGCCGTCATAGAAGCGATTGAAATCGTCAAAAAGAACCCGTCTCATTAAAAAAATGAAAGCAAAAAAAGGGGATATGATTATCCCCTTTTTCTATCAATACTGGCGGAAGCGGTGGGATTCGAACCCACATGAGGAATATCCTCACTGATTTTCAAGACCAGCTCCTTAGCCAATTCGGACACGCTTCCACTCAGTTGAATCACATGATTCATTCAAACATACGCTTTTAAGCAAGATGATGCTTTGTCATTAAAAGTAATTGATTAGTATTTGTCTCCGTACTTTCTTCTGAATTTGTCAATTCTTCCTTCAGTATCAATAATCATTGAATCTCCCTTACCTTGGAAGAAAGGATGACAGCTGCTGCAAACGTCAAGTTTCATTTCTTCACGTGTTGTCCAAACCTCATATTCTGCACCACAAGCACATCTTGCAGTTATTTTGTTCATCTTTGGATGGATATCCGCTTTCATTGTTCTCACCTCAAAATCCTCTCTTAAAAATTCCGGGATATTATATCATATAAAAACCACAAATACAAACCCCGTTCCAAGTAACATGTATTATAAAATCAGCCTACATTTTCCTGCTTTTCCTTATGGATGTTTTCCTCATAAGTCACACCGGAATACCAATCCATACCGGTTCCTGCAGGAACAAGCTGTCCGATAATAACATTTTCTTTGACACCCAGAAGTTCGTCTACACTTGCTTTCAAAGCGCTTTCAGTCAACACCTGAGACGTCTGTTGGAATGATGCGGCACTCAGCCATCCTTCTCTCTTCAAAGATGCCTTGGTGATTCTAAGAAGTTTCCTTCGATATTTCACAGGATTTTTCATGTTGATCTGATAGACCAATTTTTCTTCTGTATTGTCACCAAAGACTTCGAGATCCTTGATTCCGGCTTCGATAAAGTCCTTCAAATTTTCAGGTGTCACTTCATCTTCCTGTTTGGCGATCTCATCAATCTTACCGTCTCTTTTCACAAGAACATGCTTGATCAATTTCTTTTTTAAAGCCTTTTTACGGTTATCGTTGACTTTGGCATTGTTTTTAAGCAATCTTTCATTTTCCTTTTTGACTTCATTCACCGATACCAAATCACCAATCATGTAATCGGTATCACCCGGATCAACGATTTCTACCTTACCCAACATCTGGCTGATAATGATTTCAATGTGTTTATTGTGGATGTCTACTCCCTGTTCGGAGTAAACACGTTTGATCTCTCTGAGCATATATTGGAACGTTGCATCCACACTTAACTCACTCATCAACTCTCTTGGTCTGATTGCTCCTGTTGAAAGGGCACTGCCTGGGAGAACTTTATCGCCAATGGATACTCTGGTTTTATGGGAACTGGTCAACTCATAGTCGGTGATGCCGCCATCGTAGTCCTCAATAAAGATCTTGGTTCTTCGCTCTTCGTTTTTTATGTCTTTAACAAAGCCACGAATAGTGGAAAAGATCGCCGGTGTCTCCTTGAGTTTCTTTCGAGCTTCAAACAATTCTTCAGCTCTGGGCAAACCCTGTGTGATATCCGATGTCGATGCGATACCTCCGGTATGGAAAGTCCTCATTGTCAACTGTGTACCAGGCTCACCAATGGACTGAGCAGCCACAACACCGACGGCTTCACCGATATTAACGATTTTGTGATTGGATAAATCCATTCCATAACATTTGGCGCAAACACCGTTTTCCGATTCACAAGTAAAGACACTTCGAATAATGATCGATGGCCTTACATCCACTTCTTCTACATCATTTTCCATGAGTAATCTGGCTGTAGCCGGATCGACTTTTTCTTCAATAATCAAAAGAGTTGTTTTACCATCTTTGGCTAAAATCCTCTCTTTTGAGAAATTGCCTACAACCGGATATTCGATCACCGGTATTTCCTGAATGTCCCGGTCTTTGCATTCTTGAATAAGATGGCCGTTGATTGGGGTCCCCGCTTGAACAACCAATTCTCCGTTGTTAGCAAATATGTTTTCTTTTACTTCCACATACTCATGGTGTTCGCCTTTGGATTGTTCAAAATTCATGATGCTTTCTTTGTAAACAGGCACTTTTTTTGAGAAATTTGCCAGGAATTGAGCATCACTATCCCCTATCATCAGATCTCGTTCATATTTTCTTCCCGTTGTTTCATTCACCAGAATTTCCCCAGTTAACGGATCAAAAACAGGTTTACTGAGGACTCGTCCAAAAATGTTGGATTCCAAATCTTCGATGATCATATCGTCATCTCTGAGAGATGTTGCTTCCAATCCATTATGGGTTCCACAGTCGGATTGTGTGACAACAATTCCCTGGGCAACGTCGACAAGTCTTCGAGTCAGATAACCCGCATTAGAAGTTCTCAAAGCTGTATCTGCAGCGCCTTTTCTTCCTCCATGAGTTGATAGGAAAAATTCAGATACACTCAATCCCTCACGGAAATTTGATCGGATCGGTATCTCGATAATATCACCAGCCGGTCCTGCCATCAATCCTCTCATTCCAGCTAACTGTTTGAGCTGGTCTTCATTACCCCTTGCTCCGGAGGAGATCATCATTTGTACAGGATTATAAGGATTCCTGGCTATCTGTTTAACTGTTGCCTTTTGAATGTCACTGGTCGCATGATCCCATACTTTAATGATTTCACGGTGGCGTTCGTTTTCAGTTAAATACCCGCTATCATAATAATCTTGAATGATGGCAATTTTTTCTTCTGATTTTTGCAGTATGGTTTTCTTTTCCTCTGAAATTTCAACATCTTTCACTGAGAAGGTCAAACCTGAAACGGTTGCATAATGGAATCCCAGTTCTTTGATGTAATCCAACAAATCTGCCGTTCGATCGATACCGTATCGTTTAAATACTTCATAAATCGTATTTTTAACTTGTTTTTTTCCAAAGGTTTGATTTAAATCTTTTAACTCTTCCGGTAATTGATGATTCAAGATAACCCGCCCCGGAGTTGTTTTAATCATTTGACCTTTGTAAAAATACATGATGGGTGTATGCAAATGAAGAATGTGTTGTCTTTGGTTGAGATAGGAATGTTCTAAGGCCATCAACACTTCTTCATAACATGAAAATTTCATTTTGATGTCATCTTCTGCGATTTTGTCATAATCTTTGCCCACCATCGTCAGGTAATATACCCCAAAAATAATGTCTTTTCCGGGCATTGATAGGGGTTGTCCGTTGGCTGGTGAGATGATGTTGTATCTTGAGAGCATCAACCATTTGGTTTCGGCTTGAGCCTTTGCCGAAAGGGGTACATGCACAGCCATCTGGTCTCCGTCAAAGTCTGCGTTAAATGGCGGACAGACCAACGGATGCAGCTTGATGGCGTTGCCTTCCACGAGCTTAGGAATGAAGGCCTGAATGGATATTCTGTGAAGGGTTGGCGCCCTATTCAACATAACGGGATGATCTTTGATCACGTCTTCCAAAACTTCCCAAGCCTGTGGCATTTCTTTCTCAATGATGGCCTTTTTTAATTTTTTCGCACTCTTTGAAGTGCTTTCACTGCCAAGAAGTCTGGACAAAACAAAGGGTTTGAATAATTCAAGCGCCATCTTTTTGGGAATCCCGCATTCGTGAATCTTTAAATCAGGTCCCACAACGATGACAGCACGGCCTGAATAGTCCACACGCTTTCCGAGAAGATTTCTTCTGAAACGTCCCTTTTTTCCTTTCAGTAAATCCGTTAAGGATTTCAAAGGTCTGCCGCCTCTGTCGGTAATAGCCTTTGCCATTCTTCCGTTGTATATGAGTGCATCAACGGATTGCTGGAGCATTCGCTTTTCATTTCTGACGATAACCTCAGGGGCCCCTAGATCAATTAATTTCTTCAATCGGTTGTTTCGGTTTATTACCCTGCGGTATAAATCATTCAGATCTGTTGTGGCAAATCGCCCACCTTCAATTTGAATCATCGGTCTCAGTTCCGGTGGAATGACCGGCACTGCATCCATAATCATCCAAGAGGGATCGTTACTGGACTCGATCAGGTTCTTAACAATTTGAAGCCGTTTTCTCAATTTAATCACTCGGGCACTGGATTTCGGTAAGTCTTTCAATTCATCTTCAATTTCAACGATGATCCCTTCCAAATCCAATTTGTTAAGAAGTATTTTTACCGCTTCTGCACCTGTTTTGGCCGTTATTTTAGCCGGATAAACCGTTTCATAAGCTTCAAATTCATTATCGGTAAGGATATCACCAGCCTGTTTGCCAATTTCTTCAGACACTTCTTCATCGATTTCAGTAATGACCATTATCGGGCGGTCATTTTCGATTTCTGCTTCCGGACTAAACATACCGGGATAATGCTGTTCCAACATTTGGTATTCATCCACGGAAAGAATTTCTTCCTCGTAAACAAATCGGTCGGCAATGTGAGTACCTTCTTCCACTTTTTCGCCTTCGTTGACATATATGATGGAACCTTCTATCACAGGATAATGTCTTTCTTCGATGATGTTTTCAACCCGGATTTTTCCTGTGGATCTGGACTGAACCTTACCGTCTGCCAGAGAATGGATTGAAATGCCTTTATCGTAAACCACTTTTCCGCTGATTTCGGAAATGATGGTGGGATAGGAAACCGCATCGGTTAATTTATCACCTTTTTTGATCTTTTTCCCGTCTTTTACCAGCACCTTTGCCCCGTAGGGAATGGAGAAGTTCGATGGCTGATCGCCACTGGTTGTTACAGGAGAAATATTGATGGTTCCAAGTCCCTCGTCCACTTCCACTGTTCCGTCAATCGGCGAATAAATGGCATCTATGGTTTGTTCGCTGATCAGTTCCTGGCCTTTTTCAATGTTATCGCCATCTTTAAAATTCAAGATCTGATCTTTGTGTACGTTGTGTGAATGACTGGTTTTGTCGGACACTGTAATCCAGTACATGATTTTATCTGTGTGCGTTTCTTCTTCTCTGATGGAAACAATACCACCGATGTCACTTTTTACAGGCCCGCTGGGATTCTTGACCACCACTGCGGGTTGTGCTTCAAAATCCCAAAATTGGGTATAAATATCGTATTCTGTCTGATAAAGGGTGTCCCCTTTGTCAAAAGGGGTGGCTTTGCCATCGACGATGATGTAAATCTTTTCAATGATTCTTCTTGAGCCAAAGTAAATGATATTTTCAAGGTCTTTACTGGTCATGTTCAGCAGATTGGCCAGAATACTGGGAGTACTCTTCAAAAACCACAAATGAACAACCGGCGCAGCCAATTCAATGTGGCCCATATTTCTTCTTCTGGCACTTTTGGGCTCAACTTTTACATTACATCTTTCGCAAATGGTTCCTTCATATTTTCTGCCTTTATATTTTCCACAAGCACATTCATAATCTTTGGTGGGTCCGAATATCTTTTCACAAAAAAGACCGTCTCGTTCAGGTTTGAATGTTCGATAGTTGATGGTTTCAGGCTTTTTTATTTCACCATTTGACCAACTTCTAATAGTATCCGGGGAAGCCATTGTGATTTTTACGTGTTTAACCTTTTTCATTTACATCACTTTCCCTTCATTCCCTGTCAAGATCGATTTCATTGTCATTCTCATCAAACACTTTGACATCCAGCGCTACACCCCTGAGTTCTTTCACGAGAACTTTGAAACTTTCGGGGATACCCGGTTCGGGAACGTTTTTATTCTTTAAAATGGCTTTATACACTTCGTTTCTACCAAGCACATCGTCAGATTTTATGGTCAGCATCTCGCTTAAGGTATGCGTCGCACCATATGCCTCCAAAGCCCATACTTCCATTTCTCCAAATCGCTGTCCTCCGAACTGAGCTTTTCCGCCGAGCGGCTGCTGATGAATCAGTGAATAAGGGCCAACGCTTCGAGCATGAATCTTGTCCTGAGCTATATGAACCAATTTTAGCATGTACATAATTCCAACGGTAATGGGTTGATCAAAAGCCATACCAGTTCTGCCATCTCGAAGCTGTACTTTTCCTGATTTGACATCCTCAGTGTCACCTTTATCTAATCCCGCTTCGACTCTTTTTTTATAGAGTTCTTCAAGGATTTCATCTTCTTTTGCACCGTCAAAAACCGGGGTGGCAACAAACCAATTGTTTAAATACGCCAACCAGCCTAAATGTGTTTCAAGTATCTGCCCAAGGTTCATTCTAGATGGCACACCTAATGGTGATAAAATCATCTGTATGGGTTCTCCGTCGGGTAAAAAAGGCATATCCTCTCTGGGAAGTATTCTGGAAATAACCCCTTTATTCCCATGACGACCAGCCAATTTATCTCCAACGTTTAAAGGCTTACGGCAGGCCACATAAACTCTGATCATCTTATTGACACCGGGACCTAATTCCGAAACATCGTTTTTATCGTATACTTTCACATCTATGACGCGACCATTCACTCCATGCGGGAGTTTTAAGGAGGTATCTTGAATGTCTCGACCTCTATCACCAAACACAGATCGAATAATTTTTTCTTCAGGAGATATTTCAGCTTCACCTTTTGGTGTAACCTTTCCAACCAATATGTCCTCAGAAGATACCGTTGCACCTATACGGACGATGCCGTTTTCATCCAGATTTTTTAATCTTTCTTTACTCACGTTTGGAATATCTGGTGTGATTTCTTCAGAACCCAACCTGGTTTCACGTGCGTTCACTTCGTGTAACTCAATATGAACGGAAGTAAATGTTTCTGTTTTCAACAAATCCTGATTAATCAATATGGCGTCTTCAAAGTTGTAGCCTTCCCATGGCATAAATGCAACCATAATGTTCTGCCCAATGGCAAGCTCTCCCATATCCGTGGCAGGACCATCGGCAAGGGGATCTCCTTTGGCAACTTTTTCGCCAACATTGATGATAGGTCTTTGATTGACCATGGTATCTTGATTGGAACGAACAAATTTTTGTAATCGATATTCATCCAATGTGGGTTTGTCTTTCTCAAACATTAATTTGCCATTTTCATCCATTCTGTGTATTTGAATGTGTCTTGAATCAACTTTTACTACCTGACCTGGATATTTAGCTCTAATGATAAACCCGGAATCTCTTGCAGCTACCCACTCAACGCCAGTACCAACACGGGGTGCTTCAGGATTGATTACGGGTACTCCTTGCCGTTGCATGTTTGAACCCATCAAGGCACGGTTGGAGTCATCGTGTTCCAAAAATGGAATCAAAGCCGTTGATATTGAAACGGTTTGTTTGGGCGAAACATCAATATACTTAACTTTTTTACTGTCTACATAGACTAAATCACCATGTTGCCTAACGGGCACTCTCTCCATTGCAATGGTTCCATCTTCCTTCAATGGGGTATTCGCCTGTGCAACGAAGTACATTTCTTCTTCATTGGCCGTTAAATAATCAACTTCATCGGTAACCCTTCCATCGACAACCTTTCGGTATGGTGTGATTAAAAACCCGTATGGGTTGGTGGTTGCAAAGGTTGCCAAAGAGGTAATCAAACCAATATTGGCTCCTTCCGGGGTTTCTATGGGGCACATTCTTCCGTAATGAGAATCATGAACGTCTCGAACTTCTATTTTTGCACGTTCACGCTTTAATCCACCAGGTCCTATGGAAGATAATCTTCTTTTGTGTGTTAACTCAGATAATGGGTTTACTTGATCCATGAACTGGGAAAGTTGACTGCTGGCAAAAAATTGATTCATTGAAATAATGATGGGTCTGACATTGATCAAACTCTGAATGGATATTTTTTCCAATGAATTGTAAACAGTCAATTTCTCAGTAATGAGTTTCTGTATTTTTGAGAATCCACGTTCAAATTCTCCTTTAAGTAGTTCACCAACCGTCCTCACTCGCTTATTACCCAAGTGATCTTTGGTATCCAACAAATTATTATCAAATTCTAAATCCAACAAGTGAATCGTCGCTAAAAGTAAATCTAATTTTTCAATAACCTGCGACTGCTCATTGTATCTTTCTTCTCCTTCTATACCATGAAGTTTTTTGTACTTGTCATAGATCATATCCAGTCTTCTGTTCATTTTGTAGCGTCCAACTTCAGAGAACTCATATTTCTCTTCGCTGAAATAGAGATTATACAAATAATTTTTAGAAGTATTGACTCTGGGAATTTCTCCTGGTTTTAATTTTCTGAATAGTTCTATAACCGCTTCATTTTCACCGGCTTCTTTCAAAGAGTCATCCAATTTTTCAAATGTATTTTGAACGTTAGGATTTAATATGGTAATCTGTTCAATTCCGTTTTCTATGATTTCATCGAATCGCTTTTTATCCAGTTTTTCGCCTTTTGCAATAATGACATTCCCTTTGGCATCCAGGATTTCTTTGAGTACGATAGAGTCTGCATATTTTTCAAGATCTTTTTTGTTGTAAGCTTCGATTTCATGGGGAAAATTGTCAAATAATTCAACATTATCTACAAAACCAATACTTTTTAAGAACAAAAGAAGGTTAACTTTTCTTCTCCTGTCTATTCTTGCTTGAAGAATGTTTTTGTTTGTGTTTAAGATAATTTCCAGCCAAGCTCCACGTTGGGGTAGAAAATGAGAAATATACAATTCATTCTTTCCGGGGGTTGCCCCCTCATTCACGAAATAGATACCCGGTGATCGAACCAGCTGATTAACAACGACCCTCTCTGCCCCGTTAATGATAAACGATCCTCTTTCAGTCATAAAAGGAATATAACCAAAAAAGGCGTTTTCTTCTCTCATTTCGCCGGTATTGATATCTGAAATCCTAACTTTAACATAGAGGGGAACCGTATAGCTGATTCCTTTGGCTTTACATTCGTTTTCATCTTCGTTGGGTTCACCTATTTGCGTATCAACAAATTCAAGGACAAAACCCTTTTCATCTTTTCTTAAATCACCACGATGAGGTTGTGATCGGATAGGCGAAAATTTTGTCAACACTTCCATGATTCCCTTTTCAAGGAATTCCTGATATGATTCCAACTGCATATCGATGAGGTTTGGAACCTGAACTGCCTCACCTATTTTCCCATATACTTTTCTTATTCTTCGGCCAAAGCTCTCCTGTTTCAATGAAAATCACCTCTTGGAGAGAAAAGATTTTTTAACACAAAAATGCAACAGGCACATGCCTGTTGCAGGGAATACTAATTATGACGTAATTTCAATTATTTAAGTTCTACTTCTGCACCGGCTTCTACAAGCTTTGCTTTAATATCTTCGGCTTCGTCTTTAGGTGCGGATTCTTTAATTACAGCATCAGGAGATCCGGCATTATCAACCAAGTCTTTGGCTTCTTTCAATCCAAGCCCAGTAATTTCTCTGACAACCTTGATCACATTGATCTTCTTATCTCCAAAGCTTTTCAGAAGAACTTTAAAATCGGTTTTCTCTTCTTCTGCTGCTCCTGCCGCTCCACCGGCTGCAGGCATTGCAGCGATTGCCATTGGTGCCTGTGCTTTGACATCGAATTTCTCTTCAATATCCTTTACCAGTTGGGATAATTCAGTTACGGTCATTTCTTCTATTGCTTTTATAATCTCTTCACGTGTCATTTAATTTACACCTCCAGTAATTTTAGCAAATCATGACTCTTTTTTTTCTTTCACTGCATTCAATGCATAAGGTAACTTCAATATGATGTTGTTCAAAGATGCTGCAAGTCCGGTAATCGGTGCCTGCAGAACATTCGCCAACATTCCAAGCAATTCTGTCCTTGAAGGCAACTTAGACAGTTCAACAACACCCTGTTCATCGTATACTTCGCCCTCAAACAATCCAGCTTTGATCTTCGGCATTTCAAATTCTTTGTTGAATTTGACCAATGCCTTTAAAACCGCCATGGGATCTCCTTCTTCATCAACATATAAAGCGGCGTTAGGACCGTTCAAATATTCAAAAAAGTCTTCGTTGGTCTTTCCGGATTCATCCAAAGCAACTTTGATAAACGTGTTTTTGCAGACTTGCAAGTGACCGCCTGATTCAGAAAGTCTTCTTCTCAGAATACTAATCTTTTCCACATTAAGTCCCCTGTAATCCATAAGAACAACAACCGGTGATGACTTAAATTGATCGGCGAGTTTATCGATTATCTGTCTTTTCTGCTCTTTAGTAAGCAATGTTCCACCTCCTTTGTATTATATGACCACGTATGAGGTCACGGTGAAACACACGCGCACCTCGGTAGGCGAATGGCTTCTTTAAAAACCTACTGTCTTGAGTACGTGGAATAGATATTGGTGCTTTATACTTCTTTCAAATACTCGCTTTGATCTATTTTGATTCCTGGTCCCATTGCAGTCGCTACAGCTATCTTTCTGAACAACTTTCCCTTTAAGCTTGCCGGTTTCATTGCTAAAACTTGTCTGATGGCGGAATCAAGATTTTCTTTTAATTGTTCATTTTTAAATGATTTTTTACCGATTACCAAGTGGATATTTCCTGTTTTGTCATTTCTCGCTTCAATTCTTCCACCTTTAAACGCATTGACAGCTTCTTCAACATCGTTGGTAACCGTTCCCGATTTTGGCGATGGCATAAGACCTCTGGGTCCTAATACTCTTCCCAATTTCCCTATAACTCTCATCATATCTGGTGTGGCAATCGCTATGTCAAAATCCATCCAGTTTTCTTTTTGAATCTTGTCTGCCATATCTTCAGCACCGACAAAATCAGCTCCTGCAGCCTTTGCCTTTTCAGCATTTTCTCCTTGAGCAAAAACAAGGATTCTCATGCTTTTTCCCGTTCCATGAGGAAGAGAAATGGGTTGCCTAATTTGCTGATCTGCCTTTTTAGGATTAACATTTGTACACATATGCAATTCGATCGTTTCATCAAATTTCACTGTAGCCGTCTCTTTTAATAACTGAACCGCTTCTGTTATACTGTATAATTTGGCCCCATCAATCTTTGATTTGGCTTCTCTGAATCTTTTTGAATGTTTTGGCATCTGTCAGCACCTCCCTTATTTGACGACTTCTACGCCCATATTCTTGGCTGTTCCCTCGATGATCTTCATCGCTGCCTGAATATCGTTGGCGTTTAAGTCTTCCAATTTGA
>CAYYNI010000026.1:0-16557 GCA_964472765.1 uncultured Thermotogaceae bacterium
TTATATTTGTCAGCTTCCGTCGAACCCTGATCGCCCCCGTAAGGGTAACCTTTTTACTACTCTCCGGTGATTGTACCATAAAACAACTTTATTTACAACTATTCGTCTTTCAACCACCATTGAGATTTACTCATTGCAAGTCTATAATCTGATTATTAATCCACGACAATAAAGCCTGGCAGGACTGGTGTAATTCTTCCAAAGTTCCCTTATTATAGATGACGTAATCTGCTTTTCTTGCATCTACACTTTGTTTGTTCAAAATCCTTTTGATTTCTTCAATTGTTTTTCCATCTCGTAGAATGATACGTTTGATGATTTCTTTTTCCGGAGCTTGTACTAGAATCGTGTAATCCAAAAAAAGCTCCATTTTCATTTCGAAAAGAACAGCTGCTTCAACGAAAACTAAATCTTCTCCATTTTCATAATGCCGGATGATCCATTTTTTCGCTTTTTCATTCATGATGGGGTGTAAGATGGAATTGAGTAGAGTCAGTTTTTTTTGATTTGAAAACACAATTTTGCCTAATTTTTTTCGATCAATAGTCTGTGACCTATCTATGATTTCTTGACCAAAAGCACTTGTGAGTTTATCCACAACATCATATTCGTTCAGGCATTCGTGGCCAATCAGATCCATTAAAAGGACCGGATAACCGGTCCTTTTAAGATAATTTGCTACCTCACTTTTTCCCGATCCCATTAATCCGGTTATACCAACACTTGTTTTTTTGTGAATCGGCATTTATTCGTTACCGGCAATATCCATTTCTTTAATGAGAACGGAAGGCACATACATTCCATGAGACATGACCATTGACATTTGTTTATCCGAGCCAATTTCTTGAATATTCTGAAGCATTTTTAAAAGATTCCCAGAAAGGGTTATCTGTTCTATCGGATAGGCTTTCTTCCCTTCTTCAATTTTAAAACCTTCAGCACTTAAAGAAAACTCCCCTGAAACCGGATTTGCCCCTGAGTGCATGCCTTGAACACCTGTAATGTACAAGCCGGACTTCATGCTTTTAAATAATTCTTCAAGGGTCATTTCCCCATCTTGAAAATCTATGTTGATAGGCATAATGGATTCTATTCCCTTATAACTGCTTCTGAAAGCATTTCCTGTAGGAGAAACCCCGTCTTTTAAAGCTGTTTTCAGACTGTGTAAATAGGTGTTTAGAACCCCGTTGGAAATAATAGCCTTATCCTTTGTGGCTATTCCCTGTGAATCGGCAGGGCAGTTAAAAATACTGTCCGGGTAATATCTTTTATCCATTATGGTAATCTTTTCTGAAACAATCTTTTCTCCCAGTTTGTTTTTTAACAGAGAAAAACCCTTTTGAACATTTTCGGCGGAGATCATTTGTACCAACAATCCTAGGATATTACCCAGGACATTGTAATTCAAAACGATTTGATACTTGCCGCTTTTAATGCTTTTGGCATCCAACAGACCAACGGCTTTTTCTGCGACGGAATCAGACAGCCTATCAATGTCTATTTTTTTTGGATCCGTTGTGAAGCAAAAATCCATGCCAAACTTATTCTGTTTGCCATTTGATGCCATGGCTCCTGCATACATCCCACCGCCGCCGTTTTTATAGGTATATTCCACTTCATTTGAGTTGGCAAAAAAAACCTCATTGTACATATCATTATAAAAGCAATACGGGACCATGATAATTCGATTGTCTTTTTTTAAGATCTTTTCTTCCAGTAATTTAGTATCAGCTATTTTCTTGTTTGTGGCAATTTCATCAAATGCCATGTCATAATCTTTCCAATCTTTGACAGCCACTGTTGATGTGCTAATCACATCGACATCATCCGAATCAATGAGTTGGAGGTTTTCAAGGGCATCTACAACGATTCGCAAGGCTTCATTCTCATTATAGTCTTCGGTATAACTGTACCCAGCTTTTCCATTCTTTACGGCTTTAAAACTGGCACCGCCATTTTCGGCATCTTTATAACTTTGAATCTCACCTTTGTTGATCGAACATTCAAATTCATGAGAACTGATATGAAATAACTCAAAATTTTCAATTCCCTTTTTATTCGCATTTTTAAATACAAGTTTTTTGAATTCTTTGATATTCATCAGCTTCTCCCTCCTACTAACAGTTCAGAGACTCTAATGGTCGGTTGGCCTACATCAGCCGGAATTGAACCCGAAAGAGACCCGCACATACCTTGATCTCTTTCCAGATCGTTACCGATCATATCAATTTTCTTTAGAATCTCAAATCCTTTCCCGATAAGTGTTGCCCCTTTTACCGGTTTTGTTATTTTTCCGTTTTCGACCATATAACCTTCTCTGACTGAGAAGTTAAATTCTCCGGTTGAAGGATTCACCGATCCTCCTCCCATTTTTTTTGCATACAAGGCTTTAGGTGTATTGGCAATGATTTCTTCAGGAAGAAAATCACCGGGTAAAATGAAAGTATTTGACATTCTGGAAGTGGGCGCATATGTGTAATTTTGTCGTCTTCCGCTACCGGTAGAAGGCAAGTTCATCCGTATCCCACCCAGTTTATCAATAAGAAAACTCTTAAGTATGCCATTTTCAATGAGAAGGGTTCTTTGCGTTGGAAAACCTTCATCATCAATATTGGCGGAACCCCAGGCATTAGGGATTGTCGCATCGTCTACTGCGCTAACACACTCGTTAGCAATTTGCTGCCCTAATTTGTCGGCAAAAACAGAAGCCCCTTTGGCAACTGAGGTAGCTTCCAAAGCATGGCCGCAGGCTTCGTGAAAGATGACACCGCCAAATTTATTCGCGATAATGACCGGCATCATTCCGGCAGGTGCAAATTCTGCATTGATCATTTTAACAGCAATTCTTGCCGCTTCTTTGCCCATTTCCTTTACATCAAAGGTATTGTAAAATTCAAAACCCATACCTGCTCCAGGTCCCACAAAACCGGTTTCTTTTTCATGGCCTTTTGTAGCCACGGCAAATATCATCAAACGGGTTCTGATTCTTTCGTCTTCCACTAATAAGCCTTCAGAATTTGCAATGAGAATGTTTTGCCTGTAGTCAAAATAGTTCACTTTTATCTCGCTGATTTGATCTGAATATGATGAGGCACCTTCGTTTGCCAATTTCATCACATGATATTTTTCGTCTTTTTTTATTTGATCGGGGAATAATAGTATTGGACTGATATTTTTTTTCTTGGTTTTGATCAGATTGAGTTCTACATCCTGATTATTTTTTTCTTCAATGGCTTGGGCAATTCTCTTTGAAGCCTTAATGACAGAATCTTCAGATAAATCATTTGTGTAAGCATATATGGCTTTCTTTCCCGCAATACCTCTTAACCCGATACCATGAGTGAGTCCTGAATTGACTGTTTCCAGCTTACCGTTATTCATCTCCATGTTATGGCCAGTTCGTTGTTCTAAAAACAGCTCGGCAAAATCAGCTCCACCAGCTCGAATGATGGTCAGGGCTTTCTCAATTAGTTTTCTTTTCATTTTAGCTCCCTCCGTTTTTTATTTCACGAACAACCTTTTTATTATAGTTTTTGATTAATTCGATTTCATCTATTGTTAATCCGTTTTTCCACGAATAGCTGAGAATTGTGTTATTTAACAAAAGCGGATCGAATCCGTCCGGTAATCGATCACTTCCAAATACTCTTTGAAAATCTACAGTACCCGGAATAGGGGTGTATTCGTTAATCTCCGGCATGATATCTAATTCTTTGCAGATATCATGAACTTCTATGGCTTCTTGAAAGCCTTGTCCGGGAAGGTTGATAAGAATAAATGCTGCGATTTCGTTTTTTGTAAAACCGGTTTGCTTTAGAATTTTCACAGCTCTGAAAAATTCATTGTTTGTAACTTTGCCACCCGTAGATGATTGCAATTGAGGGTTGATTGTTTCCAACGCTACCTTAATCGTTTTTACGTTTGCTTTCATCATCAATTCGGCTGTTTCTTGAGTGAGCAATTTTGCATGAATACCGTTCGGAATATGAATTATTATACCACGTTTGATGATATTTTTACTGATCAGCATTTCTAGGATTTTGTCGAAATGGTTTTTGTGATTGATTAAAATTGCATCATCAAAGAATGCGATGCTTTTAACGTCGAACATTGCTGAGTAACGATCTATCGCTTCCACGATATTTTGTGGATCTTCCTGAATGAAATCCTGTAAAAAAGGCGTTGCACAATAAGTACAACGATAGGGGCACCCCAAAGAGGTTAAGAAAACCAAATGACTCATAGGATGATCATATAAGTCATACAAAGGGATTAAGTCACGGTTTTTTTTGCTTGTTTCATGAATATCAATGCCATTTAAGGAAAGAAAATCAAGCACTTCGGGCATTTTGCTTTTTTTACAAACCAGATCAGCTCCTGAAAGCTTTGAATGATCCTGCATCAGATTGGCGTAATTGCCTCCTAGGACAACAGTTGTTTGGGGCAAAATTTCCTTAACCGTTTTGATGGCTTCAAAAGGACCGGGATACCAATAAGTCATAGCGGATGTAACAAAGGCATAATCGGGATAGAATCCGGAAGTCTTTAAATGATTTAATTTTTGCTCAAACAATTTTTTGGGAATTCCGTATCGTTTAAAAAATCTGGGCACATGCGCTAGCTGTGATGGCTTTTTTACCACTTCAGAGTAAAATTTTCCCGTTCCGTTCCATTTGCTTTTCACCGGTTTTTCAATCAATGAAGTAAATTCTGGATCATAACGATCGAGACAATCAATAAGTCTCATTTCGTGATTGCTTTCATGGAGTTTTCTTGCCAGCATTAACAATCCTAAAGGTTTTAGCCAATAGTCATAGGATGCGACATCATAAATCCATGGATTGATCAATAGTATTTTCATCAAATTTTTCTCCTATCAGTTTGAAATAAAGCTTTTATCCATGGAGAAAAAACCGACAACAGTTGGATCAAAAATAAGATTGATACTTCCAACGGGACCGTTTCTTTGTTTACCGATGATTATTTCAGCAGGATGTGGATGATTGAGCATTTGAACCTCAGCTACATCCTCATCATCTTCAAATTTGGATCGCTTATAGTAGGACTCTCTGTGAATGAATATTACAGTATCGGCGTCTTGTTCGATAGCGCCTGATTCTCTAAGGTCAGACAATCTTGGCCTTTTATCTTCCCTTTGCTCTACTGATCTCGAAAGTTGCGAGGCCGAGATTACCGCAATGTCCATTTCTCGTCCCAGCACCTTTAAGCTTCTTGAGATTTCCGATATTTCCTGTTGTCTGTTCTCTCTGTTTCTACCGCTGTTCATTAATTGCAGGTAGTCAAGAACAATGGCATCTAAACCATATTCTTTTTTAATTCTGCGTACCTTGGTTCTGAGGCCCCTTGGATCAAGCATGGAATCGTCGTCAATGATAATGGATGCTTTCATGAATTTACTGGCAGCATCCGTTAATCTGTTCCATTCATCTGAGGAAATATCAGCCTTTCTAAGTTTTTCAAAATTGACCTTTGATTCTAGGCTAAGCAATCTTAGTGCTATTTGCTCAGAGGACATTTCCAAGCTGAATATTCCTACTTTATAACCGTAATCAACAGCCATATTACGGGCAAGCTGTAAAGCTAAGGCGGATTTTCCCATGGAAGGTCTGGCAGCAACAATAACCAAATCTGAACGGTGAAATCCGGTGGTTATTTCATCCAACGCTTTAAAGCCAGTGGCCAGTCCTGTAACCAACAAAGAACCTTCAGGAGAATCGTGCCTCACTTTGATTTGATCCAATTTGTCAAAAGCATCGTGAACAATCTTACCAATTGGGGCATAGGATTTTTCAATATACCTTTCACCAATACTTAAAATGCTTCTTTCTGCCTGATCGAGAATATTGTCTACATCATCCAGACTAAAAGCACTCTCAACAATCTTACTACCTGAATTGATCAGGTTTCTTAAAATGCTTTTTTCTCTTACCACCTTGGCATAGTGTACAGCATGAGCTGAGGTTGGAACACTGTCAGCCAGCTGTGCGATTGAAAGTTCCCCTCCAACCGTTTCAAGATGTTTCTGTTTTCTCAAAAGATCTGAAACGGTTAAAGGATCAATAGCTTCAGCATCATCGTAAAGCATTTCCATACAGTTATAAATTAATTGATTTGAATGATTGTAAAAATCTTCGTGCCTAAGTATTTCAAACACATCTCCGGCTACTTCTGGATCGAGCAATATCGATCCAAGAACTGCCCTTTCCGCTTCTAAATCATTTGGCGGGATTCTGCTGATTTCTTGCATATCACTTGATTCATCCTTTCTATGTAAGCACTATAAAACTTCTTTTATACCTTTAAAGTATTACTTTTTCTGCCATATTTTCTGATAACGACGAACAGTAATATTCCTAAGGCAATTAAAACAAGACTGATAACCTGGGCAGCTCTCAAATTACCCCAGTAAAGGCTGTCTAATCTCAACCCTTCGATGAAGAATCTTGCAATTGAATAACCGATCAAATACAGTGCCAGGATCTCTCCGAAATTCTTTCGTTTGTTTTTATAGAACCAAAATAAGAATACAAAGACACCAATATTCCAGAGTGATTCGTACAAAAAAGTTGGATGAAAAAATTCATACGATTGATAACCTGGCATTCGATATTCGATTGGTACATACATTTTCCAAGGTAAATCAGTTGGTGAACCATATGCTTCATGATTGCAGAAATTCCCCCAACGTCCGATAGCTTGAGCAAGAGGTAGCATCAGTGCAGCAATATCAAAACCTTGGAAAAAAGTAAATGTGCATTTTTTCCTTAGTTTTGTATAAATATAAACCCCAAGCATTGCACCAATAATGCCACCGTGGATTGCCATACCCCCTTGCCAGGTTTTGAATATATCCCAAAATTCTCTTTGTGAATAAATATGCCACATCGAAAAAACATAATACAATCTGGCACCGATGATTCCTGTAATAACTCCCACGATAAGTGCCTCTGCAACGTGTTCATCGTTTATTCCTTCCTTTATCGCAAGACGTCTGCCGATAAGATAACTGATAATGATCCCGGTGGCAATAATTAAACCATACCAGTGAATCTCAAAAGGTCCTACAATAAATATCACCGGGTCGATGAAGATTTCATTAGCAAAACTAGCTTTTAGGAAAAAAAATAGTCCAATACAAGCCGCAAGAATTAAAATACTCACTGCAATCTTTTTCAAAGTTCTTCCCCCTTAATTTCTTTGATTTTTTAGTTGTCCACAAGCCCCGGCAATGTCAGTACCCTTTTCGTGCCTCACAATTGTTTCTATACCGCCTTGTTCAAGGCAAGCTTTAAAAGCGGCAACATGTTTGACACTTGGTCTTTCATAGTCGGGATTGACAGGGTTTACCGGAATAAGATTTAAATTGACCTTTAATTCTTTCAATACTTTCAATAATTGAGTAGCGTTTTCTGTAGAATCATTGATGCCTTTTATCAATAAATATTCGATGGTTACTCGTTTACCGGTTTGTTCATTATATTGCCTAATGGCGTTGATAAGCTGTTCGAAAGGGTATTTTTTATTTACAGGCATTAGTTGATCTCTAATTTCACTATTTGGAGCATGTAAAGATACAGAGAGAACAACTTCCGGAAAATCCTCTGACATTTTTAATATTCCGGGAATAATTCCTGCAGTAGAAACAGAAATTCTCCTTTTTGAAATATCGAATCCCTCTTTGGAATGGAGAATGTGAATGGATTTTTTAAGGTTGTCGTAATTTAAGAAAGGTTCGCCCATACCCATAAAAACAACATTTCCGATTCTTTCCCCGTGTTCTGCGCTCATGGCTAAGATTTGAGAAGTGATTTCTGATACCTTTAGATTTCTTGCGAACCCGCCTTTTCCAGTAGCGCAAAAACTACAGTTAAGGCTACATCCGACTTGAGTAGAAATACATGCTGTAATTCTATCTTTGTGGATAAGAAGAACAGATTCAATTTGCTCTCCATCGTACAAATCCCAAAGATATTTTTTTGTCCCATCAATTGAAGAAACCAAAAGCTGATTTAAGACTGGTAATCCAATGGTGTATTCCTTGATAAGAATTTCCCTGAAATCTTTTGAAAGGTTATGCATTTGGTCAAAACTAAACACATGCTTTTTATAAACCCAATCAAATAATTGTTGAGCTCTAAAAGCCTTGATTTCACGTTGTCGAAAGTGTTCTTTTAATTCATTTAGTTCAAATTCAAGAATGTTTATCATTGATCGTCTCTCCATTTATTAATATGTGATTGTAAGTGGATATGGTTTCTTTAAGCAAAAGATGTCCCTTTTGTAGGGCAAATTCGATTTTGCCCTTTAAAATCATAAAAAAAGCGGCATCTAAATCATTCATGGATAATTTCCTCAATTTATCTATTCCAGGATATATTCTGTTTTTCTCCAATGAATCGGCAACAAAGATGATTTTACCAATCTTTGAAACAAATTGATAACCACTCGTGTGGTAATGAATGGCTTCAGCAATTTCATCGAGCCGTGATAATTCAGGGTATCTTCTTTTTAAATCATAAGCTGCCAATCTTCCATGCAGAAGTAAGGGATTGTTTAGTTCTTGATCCGATAATTGCATTTGGTTTTTATTTGCTAGAACAAGTAGTTCATCACGTTTATGATTTCTAAAGGCATCATGATAAAGTGCAGCAATTATAACTGGGAACTGATCTTCGTTGTGTTTATCTGCCAACAAAACTGAATAATCCAAAACACCCATGGTATGCTGTAAGCGTTTTGGATTTAATTGATTTTTTAGCCTTTTGGTTATTTCTTCAACGATCATATCTGATTTCAAAAGTTACCTCAGCTTCCATATCCGGATGTAGTGTAAGAGGTATTTGCAATAATGTTGCGCTAGGTCTTTCATAATCGTAAACATCTACCTCCACATTTGAATCCCTAGGCAAAGTGAAATTTAATTGAATGTTTTTTTCTTCATCCGAGAAGTTTTTAGTGGTAAATTTATAGGCCTCAAAATAGGTATTACCGCTTCGATTGGATTGAATCAACTCAACTTTTCCCTGAAGATCATACGCTTTTCCAAAACTTATCTCCAAAGCTTGCCCCTGGCTTGAATTGCCGATGGTGTTTTCTCCCAAAAAAATCGTTTTTCCACTTGTTTTATCCTGCAATCGTATCTTTGCGGCCATCAAAGCGTTTGAAAGTTTAGGTATTTTGATGGTTTGATCTAAAGATTCGAAATCTGAATTGTGATTTGAGTAATAAGCATTAAATGTGTATATTTTTTCAAATGATTCTTTGGTAGATAAAAACTGAATATAGTCTGAAGAGGATTTTGTAAAGGTGAATCTACCAGGAATCGAATAAATTTTATAATCACTGATATTTTCCGTTGTGATAGCTCCCGCAGACATTTCAGTGTCATACAGATAGCTTCGAGCGGTTTTCATGGCATAGTTTGTTGAAACACTATTGATATCACCTGAAAAGATAAATAAGTTCTCTGTCGAAATATCTTTGTTAGTCTGATTGCTTATAATAAGTGTTCCTAAAATGTCAACCTGATGATTATCCTCATTTAAGCTCATGGTGTAGATGGTTTGATAAGATAAGTTTGTAAACATATAAGAATAATTTAGTTTGTCCACGTATTTTTGAAAAACAAGTTCTAGATATTGCTGTGGTTGTTTGATGTTAACCGTTTCAAAAACTGCTGTTCCTTCGTTTGGAATAAAAATGCCGTTATTATCTGAAAGAAGAACTGGTTGATCCAGTAGTAAGGTATATGGTTTGATTGTTCCATCATCGAAACGCCATTTAATGGTTTGTCCTACAGCTTCGTTTAACGCTTTTTTGTAGTTGAATGATTCAACAATCACATGATGATAAGATTGAGGATAAGGATCTGAGGTGAATGAATCAAGTATCCAGCTATCAGGAATTTCTAACTGAAAAGTTTCGGATTGTACAGCCACTGTATTCCCTTTTATAACCAACGCATTGGGATATATCATGAGAAATTCATTTCCTAAAAGGGTTAATGACATGAGAAACAAGAATAAGACGATCATTTTTTTCATTATCACAGCCTCCTATTGCCATAATTGTGTTTGACTTGTAGAGATGGCTTTTGCGCCACATTGAAAAAGACTATTGGTTTCTTCTTTAGTTTCAATCAAACCGGCAGCAATCATATCATCTGTTTTTAATCGATTGGCTTTGAGATAGTTATATACCTTAGGAAAAGCACTGCCGGGAAGTATTTCCAAAAACATGGGATTGATGTTTGTCAACATTTCATTAATTCTCAACAGCGAATTGCTATCTAGGGCAAAACTTCTAAGTACATTAGGAACCCCATAACTATTGGCTATTTCAATCATTTTGGGTTTTACTGTTATGATGCCATCCACTCCCTGTAAAGTCGCATAGCGAAATGCGTATTCTCCATTTCCCAGTCCCTCACAAAAATCGATGTCTAAAAAGACTTTAAATCCCTTTTTTTTAATAATTCTGATATGATTTCCCAAATTAACCAGGTCAGAACTTAAAAGAAAAACAGTATCACCGGTATAAAGATCCAACTTATCTATTTCCTCTTTGGGGTTCCACAAGGCGGCGATGATCTTTGATAACTGAAACGGCTTCATTCTAGCGGCCTGCTTTTTATAAAAGCTACAAATTTTGCAGCCAAGTCAGGATCGAACAATTTTCCTTTGTCATGTTCGATTATTTCCAATGCTTCGTTGGTACTCATCACGCCAATTGAGAATTCAGAATCAACAGTATTCAGTGCATTATCAAACCAGTTGATAATGGTCAACACTCTAACCCAATATGGGATTTCTTCGCCTTTAAGTCCATCTGGAAATCCTTTGCCATCGTATCTTTCATGATGGCCTCTTACAAAGGGAACAAAATCGTTTAAAACTTCCAAAGTTGATATGTAGACTGATCCTGTAATGGTATGATCTTGGCCTGTTTCTTCAAATGTTCTTAAACGGGTAGGCGAGTAAAGCATGAGTTGTTCCACCCCTATTCTCCCCACATCATGAAGCATGGCATAGTGTATGAAAAGATTCCTTTCCTGTTTTACGGCTCCCAATTCTTTAGCAAAAAGATTAAAGAGATTCGCTACACGTTGTGAATGGCTATATCCTTTGGAATCCTCTACTTCCATTAAAACGATCAAGGGTTCCAATACAGATATGATGCGTCTTCTCATTGAATAGGGGGAGCAAAAGTCAAAGTTAGCGTTTAGATGATGCTCCAAAAACCAATTGACTCCTAAGAAGATATTTTTGTTGTTGATACTATCTTCTAGAAAGAACTTCATTTCACCATCAATAAAGCCGAATATTCCCTTTCCTTCTAATATCTGAAGATGAGTGCCATTTTTTATGATATCATCATGGTCACTTATAATAGCACTCGCAGGGTATGGTATATATTCCAAATAAACATCCAGCAACTCTTCAACTATTTTTCTGAAGATATCATTATCGATTTTTAGAAAGTCGTATGGCTTCTTTTCTACAATCATATATTCCCTCCATTGTTATCCAAAAATGCCGGATAAATTGATGAACAACGTGTTAAATCCTGAAATGATTGGATTCATTATCGCTTGGACGACACCGGTTAGTATCAATATCAACAACAACAATATACCGTACACTTGATATTTCATGACTGTTTTCATATGTTTTGTCGTGATAAAAACTGACCATAAAGCAGAGGCATCTAATGGCATGATTGGAATGAGATTGAAGACTGCAATGACTAAATTTACAACCATAAATGACCCCAAAACATCGGATAAATAGTTTATCATAAAAAAGGTATTTTTAGGATTTGAATTTAAAAACCAACTGTATTTGTGAATACCAAAACCATAAAATATTAAGGCAGCCAGAATGGCTACAATGATACTTAAAACAGGACCTGAAAACGCAATAATAAACGTATCTTTATTTTTACTTTTCAATTTGAGGGTGTTTACCGGTATTCTTCGTGACCAACCAAAACTAAAAAATATAAAACATAATAGCCCAATAGGGTCGACGTGTTTTAATGGGTTAATGGTATTTCTTTTCAATAATAGGGGTGTGTCATCTCCCAATTTTTTCGCCATAATGGCATGACCAAACTCATGCAAACCAAGTGCAAATAAGATGGCTGGTGTTCGTACCAATATTTGTCTTAAAAAAACAGTCAAATCGAATGATTCAAAAAAGTTCATAAAAAGCCTTCATTCATACAATTTGACGAATTTATCCATGAATTGTTTCCTGATTTCTGCCTCATTGATGGTTGGATAGGTACCAAAATAATAAATCATTTGTCCATCTACCATGGTTGCTACAACATCTGAACCCCTTCCTGAATAGACAATGTTTGAAATTGGGTTTTTAAAGGGGAACAAATTGATGTTTTCGGTATCCAAAAAGATGATATCCGCTTTTTTCCCCTTTTCGATTATTCCAAGATTTTCTTGGCCAAGAGCTTTTGCGCCATTTATTGTTGCCATTTTGAAGGAAGTCAATGCAGGAATTACTTGTGGGTTTCTTGTTTTTCCTTTGTGGATAAGGGATGCGACTAACATCTCTCTAAACAGGTCTAATGAGTTATTGCTAGATACACTATCAGTGCCTAGGCAAATGTTGATATCCTCTTCAATCATTCTATCAACAGGAGCTATGCCGTTGGCTAATTTTAAGTTGGAAATGGGATTATGAGCTACAGAAACATTAAATTGCTTTAAAACAGTGATATCTTCGGGACTTGCGTATACACAATGTGCAGCGATTGTTTTAGTGTTAAATAGACCAATTTCGGCCAATTCCCTGAAAGAATATAAATCGCTTTCTCTTTGACTTTCTTTTAAGTGTATGTGCATGAGAGCATTCAATTGAGAAGTTACATCACTGACTTTTCTTAAATAATCTTTTGAACACAGATAAGGCGAATGAGGTCCAAATCCTATGGAAATTCTGCCATTGGAAGATCCGTGGTGTTTTTCAAAAGCAAGGATGTTTTTTCTCAGCCTTTGACCATCATCCATCGCTTGATCCTGTAACCCTCTACAGATGTAAGCACGCATTCCAAAATCGCTAACTGACCGGACAATCGAATCTAAAGCCATGTACATATCAACGAATGTGGTAATCCCATTTCTCGCCATTTCCATTTGAGAAATCATCGTAGAGAGATAAATCATTTCTTCGTCTAATCGATCTTCCAGAGGGACAATGCGTGTAAACAGCCATTCCTCAAAGGGCAGGTCGTCACCTGCACCTTTTAATGCTGCCATACCAGAATGGGTATGTGAATTTATCAGCCCTGGTAAAGCCAATATATTTTTGTTTTTCAAATCTATTGTTAATAGATCTTTTTCATTACAAAAACCTTCACCAATTTCTGAAATGACATCTTCTTCTATGATGATATATCCGTTTTTAATGATTCTTTCATTTTGTAAAATTTGAATTCCTTGAATGAGTTTTTTCATGATTCATCCCCTTTTTGAAAAGCGGTTGTTTTTTTCATATTCATTTTTGGATTTGAAATATCCGTTTTTTACAGCTCTTTTGCCTAATGAAACTTGATCAATGGAATGTTTTGTCTGATGAGTAAGGTTTTTAAGCATTTCCAGCATTTCGGATTCCAGTTTTTCTATACGTCGAAGAACTGATCGTTCAGCTTCACGATTGTCGCTTTTTGATTGAGCCAATAAAGTGATCAACTCGCTTCTTATATCTAAGCTGGAGCTCAAAAATTCATATTTTTCGGTTTTTATGAGTTCTATTATTTTTTTAGAAATGGTTTCGATCTCAGTCATAACTTCCAAAGCCGATTTCATGTACAATCATCCTCACATCAATGCTTTTGTGTATTATAACATTTAATAACCATAATCAATGTAAGAAGTTGTTAAGATGTGGTAGAATAAACGAAAATTATTGGAGGTGTTATGATGAACAAAAAGTCTGTTGTTGTGTTGATCATAGTTATCATGTTTGGGTGCTTTTCTTTTGCAAATCCTTTAAAAATTGCCTGTTTGATTAACGGTGAATTAGGTGATAAATCCTTTTTTGATTCTGCGGCCAAAGGTCTACAAATGATAGAACAACAACTTGTCGCTCAAACTAAAATTGTTGAGATGCAATATAACACTGCAGTATGGGAACCCACACTGGATGATATTTCAAGTCTTGGGTATTACGATATCATCATTGTGGGAACATGGCCGATGGTTGACCCTATAACAAGGATAGCGCACTATTACCCTGAGAATCATTATATTTTATATGATGCTAAACTTGATTTTTCTAAAGGGGATTTAAACAACGTTTATGCCATATCATACAAACAAAACGAAGGATCCTTTTTAGCAGGAGCTTTAGCCGCTTTAGTTTCCGGTTCCAAAGATGTAAAATATACAAAAGATACCAACACCATAGGTGTCTTAGGGGGTGTAGATTCCCCAATTGTCAATGATTTTATCATCGGATATATCAAAGGCGCTCAGTATGTGAATAAGAATATCAAAGTATTTGTATCATATGCCGGTGTTTGGAACGATCCCGTTAAGGGGAAAGAATTAGCTAATGTCATGTATCAAAATGGTGCGGATGTGATTTTTAATGTGGCTGCTAACACAGGGAATGGTATTTATCCTGCTGCTGTGGAACACAATGCCTGGGCTATCGGTGTGGATTCTGATGCTCATTTACTATTTGAAGACTCTCATCCTGAATTTAATGAACATATATTAACATCTATGCTGAAGGACATCGGACTTTCACTATTCAAAGCTGCAGAGCTATATCAGACTGGAAAGTTGGGATTTGGTAGCAACTGTGTGATGGGAATCAAAGAAGAGGTTATCGGATTGGCTCACAACGAATATTTTAATCGATTTCTGAATGAAAACCCAAAGATAGCCAATCAACTGCAAACGATAAAGGAAAGATTGTTAAACTCTCAGATTACAGTTCCTTCTGCGATCGGAAAATCAACTCAGGAAATTTATGGTATAATCAATTCAGCTAATTGATAGATTGAAAGGTAAATATGCTAAGCTTGATTAGATGTTAATGAGGATATAAAGAGCCTCAATGATTATTTTTGATTATTTTTGTGAAAGGAGTTATATATGTCGAAAGCCAAAAACGGAGATACGGTTAAAGTACACTACACCGGTACGTTAGAAGACGGTACACAGTTTGATACCTCTTTGGAAAGAGAGCCATTAGAATTTACAATAGGAGGTCATCAGGTTATACCCGGCTTTGAAAATGCGGTGATTGGTTTGGAAACGGGTGAAAAAACAACCGTTAGAATTCCACCCGATGAAGGTTATGGAGAATATGACGAAAAACTCAGGTTTATTTTTGATAAATCGCAATTTCCGAAAGACATGGAATTGGAACCAGGATTGAGGCTAAACGTTCCCGGTGAGGGAGGCAAAGTCGCAGTGTTTACTGTTGTGGATATTTTAGGTGATGAGGTTATTCTGGATGGCAATCATCCTTTAGTTGGCCGGACCCTCATTTTTGATTTGGAGCTTGTGGAGATCGTATAATTCTTTAATAGGCGAAATCGAATCCTTTGAATGAATTTGATGATTTTTTGCGTCTTAAATGATAGCAGTTGTTATTATCCATTTAATCATATAGGGGGTCGTTACTATGAGATTTACCGTAGATTATTTGACAGGGGACACAATTAAATCAATTCATGTTGATGCAGTGAATCAAAAGGAAGCAAAGATTAAAATCAAAAAGAAACTAGGCAAAGAAAAAATCGTAGGAGTAAAGGTACAAAAATGATAAAAAAAAGGTGCTGTAAAGCACCTTTTTTAATGGATTGTCCGACATTAAAAATTGCATTTTTCAATACTTTGTGATAGCATAAAGTGTAAGATTGGGGGGGGATATGACGGTAAAGAATGTAATTTTTGATGTTGGAGGGGTTCTTTTAGAGTGGAATCCCGTGAAATTGTTGACTTCAATGTTTGATGAAAACTTAGCAGAAATACTAAAAACAAATATGATGGATTCTCCTCATTGGGCTGATTTGGATAGAGGAACGATCAGTATCGATCAAGCTGTCGCATTATTTTCTCTGAAAATACCCGAATTAACAAAAGAAATCAGATATGTTTTGACTACAATGATCGATCATCTTCCCGTTATCCAACAAAACGTGAACACTCTTTACGAACTTGCAAAAGCTAATTACAGACTTTTCGTGTTGTCCAATTTCCAACGTGAAGCCTTCTTTGAAGCTTACAGAAAAAATGAATTTTTTAAACTTTTTGAAGGATTGGTCATTTCATCCCATGTGAAAATGATCAAACCTGAAAAAAAGATATATGAGCTAATACTTTCTCGATATTCACTGGCTCCTTATGAAACAGTTTTCTTCGATGATTCTTATGAAAATATCAAAGCGGCAAATCAAATGAAAATAACAGGTATACATACACCCAGCCCAGCTCAGCTAAATGATTTTTATATTAATGAACTAAAAAGGAAAAAACAATATGTTCTTTGAATCTATGGTAGA